>DASRJB010000381.1:0-8841 GCA_035649715.1 Pirellulaceae bacterium | reverse complement strand
TGCACCTGCAAGTCGCCGCGGTCGAAGAAATTGAACCGGCAAACGACCGAGTCGCCGCCACACTTGGGGCAAGCGCCAGCAGGTTGAGTGGATGCGGCCATTGCACGTGTAGAGGAACGCCCTCTGTGGCGTTCCTCGCGCGGGGTGAATCGGATCGCCACGGAGGGCGATCCGTACAAGGGTTCAAAATCCCCGCGCAGCCCGCACGTCGTCGAAATCCCGCAGGTGATAGCCGATGTCGAGGTAGTCGAGCACGCGGCACAGGCCCCGCAGGGCCACGCCCATCCCGTCGGGGCCGCTGAAGCCGCCGAATTGCCCGCCGCCCTTGACGTGCGGCTCCAGGTCCAGGAACACGCCGGGCACGCCCCGCTTCTTCAACTTCTTTTCCAGCACCGGGATCATCTCGCGGAAGTCGCGAAGGACCAGCTCATGGCCGCTGTCGCCGCGGTCGGCGGGGACGAAGTGCTTGAGGGCCTCTTCATCGACGTGCGTCGTCCGCTCGGCCCGCTGCGGATGGCGATAGTCCTTGATGTGCATCCAACCGAGACTCTTCTTCATTTTCTCGTACTGCTGGAAGACCTCGCCCGGGCCGAAGCCCTGGGTGCTGATGTTGGCGGCGTCGAAAATCGTCAGCAAGGCCGGGTGATCGACCTGCTTGTGCAATTCGGCCATCAGCTCGCCGTTTTGCCCCACGAGGTTCGCCTCGACCTCCAGCCCGAACGTCAGATCGCTGCGGTGGCAGGTCTCGGCGATCTGCCCCAGCTGATCGACGGCCTGCGGCACGTGTCGCCAGGGATCGGTCCCCTTGGGATGATAGAACGAAAATCCGCGAATCAGCTTCGTCTCGAAGGCGTGGGCCAGCTCGCAGGCTTTCTTCACCTCGTCGCTCAGATATTTCTTGAACGGCACGTAACGGTTCTTCGTGCCGTCTTCCTGGTCGAGCAGCTTCACCTTACCAATCGGCGAGCCGAGCGTCGCCACGTTCATGTCGTAGGCGTCTTCCAAGTGGCGGATCTTGGTGATCTCCGCCTTGGAAAGCTGCATCACGTTTTTGATGCCCTGCCCGGCGTCGATGAACCGCAGCGAGTAGTACTGCAGGCCGATCGCCGCGAAAGCCGCGAACTGCTGCTCCGCCGTCTTCTGAATGGCCGCTTCGTCGCCGAAACCGGACAGGATTACGCTGGGTTGTTCAGACATAGATGCTGGCTAAGGAAAAAGGGGAACGAAACTTGCCGCGGCTGTCTGGGTTTAGTAACTCGAGGTGCGCGATGTCGCTCAATCCTTATGCCGCGCCGCAGCCCGTGGTGGCCGAAGCCTCCCTGGCCAGGGACGCCTCGCTGACGCCGTTTCTGGCGTGGGAGCGGCTGCGGGTCTGGTTCAACACGATTCTCGTGCTGGTCGTGGTCGTCAGCGCGCTGCCGCAGCGGGAATTGTGGTTCAGCTACCGGCTGAACTACTACTGCATCGAGGGAGCGATTCTAGCGAATATCTGCTTCTGTGTGGGGCTGGTGGCGCGATCCGCTGCGCTGGGTGCTGTTCGGCCTGGGCACGCTGCTGGCGGGGCTCCTGGCCCACGCGGGCATCGTCGGCCCGCTCAGCCGGCTGTAGCACTGTCTCCTGTCTCCCATTCCGATTCTGCCGCCGCTGGTCGCCCGCTGGTGGGGGCCGCGGTATGATGGACGGCCTGGGGCCAGCCGTCCGGGGAATGGGGCGACGTAGAGTTCTCCACGGTTCGGCGAATGCCCGTTCTCCCCGGAACAGCTCTCATGAGTGGACGCACCGCCTCGTCTGCGATCTGGGCAGCTTGCATGATCGCGGCCGTTCTCGCCGCCCGTCCTGCCGCCGGCCAATTGCCGCCCAAGAACGTCCCGCACGACGGCTATTGGCCCTGCTTCGTCGCCTATTACGACGGCGACTTCCGGGCCGCGCTACAGGATTTTCGCGGCGCGGCCCAGGGGGGATACGCCAGCGTGGAGGGCCGCTGGATCGACTCGATCTGCTACTACACGATGCTCGGCGAGTGCTACTACCAGATGGGCAACAACGCCGATGCCCTGGCCCAGTACGAAGCGGCCCTCAAGCTCTTCCTGGTGAACCGCGATTGGATGATCCGCGTCGAGTTTCCCGCCACGATCAGCGCCGACACGAACGTCGGCAAGACGGTCGCCTGGGGCCCGAGCACGCGGCGGCTGGTCCGCGGGCAGTTCCCGGAGAAGTTTCAGAGCCTGCAAGGGCGGCTGGACAACGAAAACGTGCTGAAGACGGGCGGCGTCGTCGCCAATCCGCAGCTGGTGCCGGTCTATGTCAGCGAAATCGTCCGCTGCACGACGCTGGCCATGTCGCGCCGCCGACAGATCGCCGGGCCGTCGTGCGAGCACGACCGCCTGACGCTGGACCTGCTCAACGCCCTGTCGCGGCGACCGGGGCCGCCCAATCACTGGTCCCAGTGCTGGCTCGAGCTGCAGCTCGGCGTGGCCTATGCCGCGGCAAACAAGCCCGACCAGGCCGCCAGCGAGCTGACCCGCTCGCTGCTGGCCGGCGGCACGTTCGACCATCCGCTGACCTGCGTCGGCTTCCTGGAGCTCGCCCGCCTGGCCTTTGAGCAGGGCAAGTACGACCCGGCGATCGCCTATGCCCACGAGGCGACAATCAGCGCCGCGCTCTTCGACCGCTACGACGTGCTGGAAGAGGCCTTCCGCCTCGCCGCCAAGGCCCACGTTGTCTCCGGCAAGAAGGGCATCTACCCGCCGCTGACCGCTGCTGTAACGACGAGCAAGGGCGTGCCGATGCTGCACGTTTCGCTGCTGACGCTGCTGGCCGAGCAGTACTGCTCCCTGGGTCAGATGCCCGCCGCGGCCACGGCCATCGGCCAGGCCAAGAGCGGCATGAACCGCCGCGACATGCTCCAGGGGGCGCTCGGCGCGCGGATGTACTATCAGGCCGCCCGCATCGCCCTGCAGAGCGGCGAGGCCAAGGCGGGCGCGTCGGCCCTCACGGCGGCGCTGGCCTATCAAAAGGCCGGCTCGCTGGGCCTCTTTCAGATCGCCTTGGCCGACAAGCTGTTCGCGGCCGGCGCGTGGACCGAGCGGATCGCCGACCTGGTCTATGCCGAAGTGCTCCGCGAGCCGACGCGCGCCGATTGGACCGTCGAACCGCTCGACACGCTCGCCGTGGGCATTTCGCCGCATCCGCTCCCCTTCGAGCACTGGCTCGAAGTGGCCCTTGTCCGCAAAGAATACGAGAAGGCCCTGAACATCACCGACCGCCTCCGCCGGCATCGCTTCTATGCCTCGCAGGCCCTGGGCGGCCGGCTGCTCGCGCTGCGATGGGTGCTCGAAGCGCCTACGGAGGCGCTCGGCAAGGAAGCTCTGCTGCAGCGGCAGGACCTGCTCGTCCGCTATCCCAAGTTCGCGGATCTGTCGAAACAGGCCGCCGACATCCGCAGCAAGCTACAGGGCCTGCCGCTGATCGCCGCGGACGAGACGCAGCGCCGCGAGCAGACGGCCCTCCTGAGCGAGTTATCGACGATCAGCTTCGCCCAGGAAGCCTTGCTGCAAATGATAGCCCTGGAGCGGGTCCCCAGCGAATTCGCGTTTCCGCCGCTCCGCGACACGAAACTGATCCAGGCCGAGTTGCCGCAGGGAACGCTGGTCTTCGACTACCTGGTCACCTCGCGGCACGTTCACGCCTTCGCGATGACCAACGACCGCCTGGGATATTTCACCGTCTCGCAGCCGGCGAAGCTGAAGGCCGATCTGGGTGAGATGCTCCGCCTGATGGGCCATCACGATCGCAATCAGCCGGTGTCGGCCGAGGATCTCAAGGCCAACGGCTGGCGCGTCGCGGCCGGTCGGATGGTCGGGCAATTGACCAACAACACGCAGCAGGACGATTGGGCCAAGTATCGCGAGCTGGTGATCGTTCCCGACGGCCCCCTCTGGTATTTGCCGTTCGAAACGCTGCCCGTGCCGATTGAAGGCGGCATCAACGGGCCGCTCTTGCTGCAAATCCCCATCCGCTATGCTCCGACGCTGTCGCTGGCCGCGCCCGACCGCCGGCAGATCCGGCCCGTGACCCGGACCGCGGTAGTGGGCGGCAAGCTGCTCTCGCGCGACGACGACGAATTCGCCAAGAAATCCGTCGCGGCCGTCGTCGCCGCCCTGCCCGGCAGCGTCGAGCTGAACGCCGATTCGCTGCGGGCCACTTCCGCCACGCTTTCCTCGGCCTTCGATCGCCTCGTGGTGATGCGCGACAGCGAGGATCCCGAGCGGCTGCCGTTCGGCTGGGCCCCGCTGGCGCTCGATGCCGGCAAGCCCGGCAGCACGCTGGCCGACTGGGGTCTGTTGCCCTTCAGCGGCACCGAGCAGGTCGTGTTTCCCGGTTTTCACACGCCGGCCGAGTTCGGCCTGAAGCGCGGCGGCACGGGCGAAGAGGTGTTCCTGGCCGTCTGCGGCCTGATGGCCAGCGGCAGCCGCACGATCCTGCTTTCGCGATGGCGCGTGGGCGGGCAAAGCACGGTCGATCTGATGCGGGAATTCGTGCAGGAATTGCCGCACGAATCGGCCGCGGCCGCCTGGCAGCGAAGCGTCCGCCTGGCCGCCAGCCGCGACCTCGATCCCGCGACCGAAGGCCGCTTGAAAGCCAACGGCGCCGCTCTGGGGGTCAAAGCCGACCATCCCTTCTTCTGGTCCGGCTACCTGTTGGTTGACACCGGCGTGAAACCCCCGGCGATTCCGCCCAAAGCCGCCGCTGCGGCGCGGTAGCGCCTAGCCGTGAGATTCGCGCGCTGCTGTGCTACATTACCGGCCTGCGCGCTTTCGATCCTGTCCCGCCACTGCCTGGAGGTCACTCGATGAACGCTAAACTCCATCGCCGCTCGTTTCTCGAATCGTCGGCCGCGGCGGGGGCCGCATTTGCTGCGGGTTCGTATTTTGTCTCCGAAAGTGGGGCCCAGGAGAGCAAGTCGCTGGGCTCGCGGATCGCCGTGGGCGTGATGGGCGCCAACGGCCGCGGCACGGCGCTGGCCGAGGGCTTCATGGGGCAGCCCAACTGCGAAGTCGCCTATGTCTGCGACGTGGATGAGAACGTGCTCAATCGCGTGAGCAAGGCAGTCGCCGACAAGCAGGAGCGCAAGCCGCAGGGCGTGAAGGATTTTCGGCGGATGCTCGACGACAAGTCGCTGGATGCAATCCTGGTGGCTGCGCCGAACCACTGGCACGCCCCGGCGACGATCCTGGGCTGTGCGGCGGGCAAGCACGTCTATGTCGAGAAGCCGTGCAGCCACAATCCGCGCGAAGGGGAACTCGCGGTCGAGGCCTCGCGCAAGTACAAGCGGGTCGTGCAGATGGGCTCGCAGCGCCGCAGCGGCCCGGCGATCAAGGAAGCGATCGCCAAGCTGCACGCCGGCGAGATCGGCCGCGTGATCTATTCCCGCGCCTGGTACAACAACAATCGCCCCTCCATCGGCCACGGCCAGGAAGCGCCGCCGCCGGCCAACCTCGACTGGACGCTCTGGCAAGGCCCGGCCCCCGAGCGGCCGTACATGAAGGGCGACGTCGGGACCGGCAACTTCATCGTGCCGTACAACTGGCACTGGCACTGGCACTGGGGCAACGGCGAACTGGGCAACAACGGCATCCACGCCCTGGACATGTGCCGCTGGGGCCTCGCGGTCGATTACCCGATCAAGGTGACCAGCCTCGGCGGCAAGTACCGCCACGACGACGGCCAGGAAACGCCCGACACGCATACCGTCACGTTCAACTTCCCCGGCAAGAAATCGATCATGTGGGAGGGCCTCAGCTGGTCGCCCTATGGCCCCGGCGGACTGTCGTTCGGCGCGAGCTTCCACGGCGAGCAGGGCTCGATTGTCATCGACGGCTCGGGCTACAAGCTTTACGACCTGAAGAACAAGGAGATGGGCGGCCGCACGACGAGCCTCGGCGAGCGCGAGCACTTTGCCAACTTCCTGGACTGCATCCGCAGCGGCCGGCGGCCCAACGCCGACATCGAGGACGGCCACAAGAGCACGCTCCTGTGCCACCTCGGAAACATCGCCTACCGCGTCGGCCGCGTGCTGACCTGCAGCGAGAAGAACGGCCACATCCAAGGCGACGACGAAGCGATGAAGCTCTGGACCCGCGAATACCGGCCGGGCTGGGAGCCGAAGGTCTGAGGGCGCTGGCGATTGCGTCTAACGGTGCTTACCTTGGTGGTGCCAGTCGGCAAGGGGAAAAGTCGCATTTTGCTTGTGCCCAGGCGCTTCAGTCATGCCGCTTTCCATCCAATGTCCCGCGTGTCAGGCGAAGCTGAATGCACCCGACAATCTGAGGGGCAAACGCGTCAAGTGCCCGAAGTGTCAGGCGACCGTCACCGTACCGGCGGCCAGCGCGGCGCCCGCGGTCAGCCAAGCCAGGCCAGCCCCTGTTCCGTTGACGCCCATCATCGTTTCTCAGGCTCCAGCGTCCGCAGAGTCGGCTGCCCCTGAGGCGCGCCGCCCCGGGACCGCGCTGCCCTGGCTTCTGGCGGGCGCGATCGGCGCAGGCGGCCTGCTTTTGGTCGGCGTCGTGGCCGCAGTTGTCATTGTCCTGAACTGGCCCAGCGGCCGATCGCCGGCGGATCGTGCGGTGGCTGCAGCGACGCCGAAAGCGAATTCGCCCCCTGCTCCGCCTGCTCCGCCGGTGGTCGCCGCGCCGGCAACCGCGACGCCGGCCGCCTCCCAAGTCGCGACGGGGCAGGTCGAGTGGGCGCTGTACGAGAACGCCGAGAAGGGGTTCAAGGCCGTCTTTCCCGGCCGCCAGCCGGACTCGATCGATCCGCTGTCCGCGATTGAAGATCCGGAGCAGCGGAAGTTGGCGGAGGCGATGACGAAGGAGATGACGGTGCTTGGCGCGACGCACGGCGGTCGCAAATTCACGTTGACGTGCGCGCCGCTCGTGTTGGGCGGCGTCGCCCCCGGCGTCTATCTGGACCGCATGTCGGCCGGCTTGAGAATCCTGCACCAGGGGTTTTCGATCGAGCCGGTGTCCGCAGCGGACAAATCCGCGCCCGTGCGGGACTATGTCCTAACGAAGAGCGACGCGGGCAAGCTCCTCCGCGTCGTCGTCGGCCAGGGGCAGGTGTTTCATTTGCTGATCGAAGGCGAGAGCGGCCTGGCCTTCAGCGATCCGGCCGCGCAGCAGTTTTTTGGGAAGTTCCAATGTGCCGGCGTGTCTGCTGCGGCCGTTTCGACCAGCGCCAGCGGCGAAAGCCAGGGTTCGACAAAACGAAAGAAATCCGCCGCTGCACCGCCCGACGCACCCGACGGCCTCGACTGGCGGCCGTTCCAGGGCAACAAGGTCGCGTTCACGATTAACTTTCCGGGCGTCACACCGCAGGCAGAGGATCCGCTCTCGCTGATTCTCGAGTCGAATCGTCAGAATCAAAACGACAACTGGGCCCGCGACGGCGTGGTCGTGGAGTCCTTCGCGGCTCAGGTCGGCGAGCGGCGCTACGGCGTCACCGCTTTTCGCGATCCCAATCGGCGGCAAGAAGGATCGATTCGCTTCGCTGGGCAGATGCAAGGCCTGCTCCGTACCTTTGCCCAGGACATCCACCAGGAGGTCCGCGACCACGTCGTCCGGTCGCGCAGGCCTCCGTCGAAGCTGGAGATTCTTGCCACATCCTCCCTCGCGATGCGCGACGGGAGCAAGGCCATCGTCCGCCAGTGCTGCCTGGGGCACTATGGATTCGTGGTCCGCGTCGAAGGGCCGGCTGCGATGGAGGACCTCGACCCGCAGGTCCACAAATTCCTCGACAGCCTCCAGCCCCCGCCTGATGCCGCCCCGCTGCCACTCAACGTCAGGCCGCTGCCCGGACCCAAACCGGAACAATCGAAGCAGAAGTGATTCCGCCGTGTCCGCAAATGCACGGTTCAGATCGCGAAATTCACGAGATGAAGGAGCCGAAATGCTTGCCCGCTATCTTTTACGCCGCCTGGCGATCGGTTGCCTGCTGCTCGTTGCCGCCGGCTCGGCCGCCGGCTTCGCCGCCGAACTCGACCCGCAGAAGCTCGCCGCGATCGCGCCGCGGATGGAGCAGTTCGTCAAGGAGGGCACGATCGCCGGCGCAGTAACGGTAGTGGGAAATGCTCAGGGCATCGCGCAGCTCGACGCGGTCGGCTTGCAGAGTCTGGAGTCCAAGCAGCCGATGCCGCGGAGTGCGGTCTTCCGCATCGCCTCGATGACCAAGCCGATTACGGCGATCGGCATCATGCAATTGCAAGACCAGGGGCTGCTCTCGGTCGAGGACCCGGTCGAAAAACACCTGCCCGAGTTCAAGGGGCAGCTGCTGATCGACTCGCGGGAGGGCGAGCGAGTCACGCTCAAGAAGCCGCCGCGGCCGATCACGATCCGCGACCTCTTGACGCACACCTCGGGCCTGCCGGGCGGCTTTCCGGCGGGCTATTCCGACCTCTATTTCACGCGGCAGCACACGCTGAAGGAGGCCACGCTGGCCCAGGCCCAGCGGCCGCTGGAGTTCGAGCCGGGCAGCAAATGGGCCTACTGCAACGCCGGCATCGACACGCTCGGCCGGATCATCGAGGTCAAGAGCGGCCAGAAGTACGAGGACTATCTCGCGGCCCGCGTTTTCAAGCCGCTCGGCATGACGGACACGTCGGCGTATCCCGATGAGAAGCAGCTTGCCCGCCTGGCCGGTCTCTACGGCCAGCGCGAGGGCAAGCTCTACTTCGCCGATTACGTCCTGATCGGTCCAACCAAGGGCGCACGACATCCTATCCCAGCCGGCGGCTTATTCTCCACCGGCGCGGACCTGGCGAAGCTCTACCAGGCGATGTTGAAC
>DASRJB010000380.1:0-7007 GCA_035649715.1 Pirellulaceae bacterium | reverse complement strand
CTGCGCCTCCGGCTGCGGGCTAACAAATCGAACGATCCGGAACGCCACAGAGGGCGTTCCCTACAGCGCCACGCGATGCCCAACTCAACCAACAACCCGGCGACCATCGGCCCGCACCAATGCGGCCGTGGGCAAGCGCTGCTCGTCATCGCCGGGCCGTGCGTCATCGAGAGCGAGGAGCTGACCCTGTCGATCGCCAGGCGCCTGAAAGAAATCGTGGCGGGATTGCCGGTGCAGCTGGTCTTCAAAGCCTCGTTCGACAAGGCCAATCGCACCAGTGGCGCGGCGTTTCGCGGCGCGGGACTGGCCGCGGGGCTGCAGGTCCTGGCCGCGGTGAAGTCGGCGACCGGTTTGCCCGTGACGACCGACATTCACGAGTCGCACCAGGCTCACCCCGTCGCCGAGGTTTGCGAGCTATTGCAGATTCCGGCCTTCCTGGCCCGCCAGACCGACTTGCTCGTCGCCGCGGCCCAGACCGGCCGGGCCGTGAACGTGAAGAAGGGACAGTTCATGGCCCCCTGGGACATGAAAAACGTGCTGGCCAAGCTGAATGACGCCGGCTGTAAGAATGTGCTGCTCTGCGAGCGGGGAACGTTCTTCGGTTACGGCCGCCTCGTGAACGACATGCGGGCGCTGCCCGAGATGCGGTCGCTGGGAGCGCCCGTGATTTTCGACGCGACGCATAGCGTGCAAGAGCCCGGCGGACTGGGCAGCGCGACCGGCGGCAACCGGGCGATGGTCGAGCCGCTGGCGCGAGCTGCGGTGGCGATCGGCGTTGACGGCCTGTTCTTCGAAGTCCACCCCGACCCGGACCGCGCGCCGAGCGATGGGCCGAACATGCTCCGGCTGGACGAATTCCCCGCCGTGTTGCGGCGGCTGCTCGCCCTGCGCAAGACCGTGGAGAGCTTCGCGTGAAATACAAAGCGATCATGCTCCTGGCGACTGCCATGCTGCTCGCGACAAGCTGCAAGCCGCAGCCGGTCGCAACGACCAGCGCCGCGCCCGCTCCGCAGCCGGCAAACAGCGGCTCAGCGAGCGAGCTGCCGCAGGCCGTCGATGCGCTCCGCAAGCTGGCGGAAGGATGGTCGCCGGAGGGCGTGAATCGGACCTATTTCTATTTCAACCAGTGGCTGGCGTCGTACGAGCCGGCGAAGGCGGCCTGGCAGCCCGACAAGCTGCTCGAACACTTGCCGCTGTCGCTGAAGAACACGCCGGGGCTGGATCGGCTCGACCGCAACCGGTTTGAAAAAGATGACGCGCTGACGCTGTGGGCCGCGCTGCAAATGCCGCCGGAAATGAAGCCCGACGATGCCAAGAAGTTCCGGGAAGCCATGGTCAGCCTGATCCCGGCGATGCAGGTGGGCCCGTGGCTGAGCGATATGGCCTATTTCCAGCAGACGCTGTGGCTGCACGACATCGCCGAGCGGGTTGCGAAACAGTCGCCGCCGGCGAAGCTCAAGCCGTGGCTCAAAGAATTCGAAACCGGCGTGGGCTTGCCCGAGGCGGAGCAGTTGCAGGCGGCCGAGCGGCTGTTCGACTGGACGATCCGCAACGTGCAGCTCGACCCGCTGCCGCCGATGCCCAAGGCGCCCGCCGCGACCGTCGATCCGACGACCAAGGACCGGCTCGATCCGGTCAGCCCGGCGCAGCTTGGCGAGGTCGGCCCCGGCTACGCCCAACTGCCCGTGCAGGTGCTGCTCTACGGCCACGCCGACGCGCACGAGCGGGCCCGCATCTTCATCCAGCTCTGCCGGCAAGCGGGGATCGACGCGGTGATGCTGGCGGTCAACGACGAAGCCTCGCCGATTCCGCGCCCCTGGACGGCCGCGGTGCTCGTCGGCGGGCAGCTCTATCTGTTCGACACGGCGCTGGCCTTGCCGCTGCCTGGGCCGGAGGGCCAGGGAATCGCGACGCTCGACCAGGTCGCGGCAAATCCCGAATTGCTCAAGCAGCTCGACGTGGAGGGGCAGCCGCCCTATCCCGTCGGCCCGCAGGACCTCAGAGCCGTGATCGCGCTGATCGACGCGGAGCCGGCGGCCCTCTCGCGGCGGATGCAGCACTTGCAGGCCGGCCTGCCCCGCGAATCGCGGCTGGTGCTCTCCGTGCGGCCCAGCGAGCTGGAAGCAAAAATCAAGAACGGCAAGCACAACAAAGCGGTCAGCACCGTCAGCTTGTGGCGAGCGCCGCTGGAGGCGATCGTGTACCAGGTCGGCCGCCTGGCGACGTTCCCGACGAACAAGGCGAAGGCCGCGGAATTCGACCTGGTGCAGAACATTTTCAGCCCTGGGCAGCCGCTGCACCTGGCCCGCAACCTGCATTTGCAGGGGCGGCTGACCGACGGCGAGAGGGAGCCGGGGGCCCGCACGCTGTATCTGATGTGCCGGAAGCCGGACCGCGACATCCAGGCGATGAGGACCAACCCGTTTTTCCGGGCAGCCGTCGGCCTGCAAGACAATCCCAACGCCAAGGCATCGGAGCGCGATGCGATGCTGGAATATTGGACGCGGAAGCTTCAGACCGAGAAGCAGCACGCGACCTATTGGCTCGGCCTGTCGTACTACGAAGAGGGGAATTTGAACACGACCCTGACGTTCCTCGGTCAGCGGACGATTTCGGCCGCCACGCAAAGTCCCTGGGAAAGCGGTGCGCGGTACAACCTGGCCCGCTGCTACGAAGACCTGGGCCAGCTCGAGCTTGCCCGCCAGTGGCTCGAGTCCGATAAGGACTCGCCGCAGCGCACCGGGAACTTGTTGCGGGCGAAGTGGCTGGCCGGTCGCTGAATTACTCGCCCTTGGAGTCGCCCAATCCCAAGCGGGTGAGCCAGCGGCGGCCGGCGCCGCCCTTTTTGCCTTTGGTCCCTTCGTCCGGCGCGGGGCGCTCGGCTTCGATCGTCCGCAGCTTTTCGTCCAACTCTTGCCGTTCGCGAGCCAGCTTGGCCCGCTCGAGAGAGATGTCGATTTCCGCCTTTTTCAGCTGCTCGCGGAGGCTCTCCTGGAGCTTGTGCAGCGTCTCGCGCTCCTGGCGGACCAGCTCGTCGCTGTCGAGCATCTGGGCGATGGCCGCCGCGCCGACGGCCACGTCGCCGACGCTCTGGGCCTGGCTCTCCAGCGTCCTCCGCAGCTCCTGGATTTCCTTCTCCTTCTCGGCGACGACATCGTCGGTGATCTTCATCGCGCCTTCGATCGTCAGCTTGTCGGCCTTCTGCTTGTCGTTCTTCTCGTCGAAGTCGTCTGCCAGCTGCAGCATCATCCGCTTCTTCATCGACTCCCAGTCGCTGCCGACGGCCACAGCCGCGCCGCCGCCGGAAGTCCGGGCCTTGTTCAGCTGCTCGGTCAGCTCGGCGTTCTTGGTCTTCAGCTCGCGGACGTCCTGGACAGCCATCTCGAACCGTTTCTTCAGGTCCTCGTCCGTTCCGCCGCCGCCCCGCCGAGCTTGCTGCTCGGCCTCCTTCAGGGAGGATTCGAGCTGTTTGATCTCCGCGCGGAGCTTGACGAGCTCTTTCTCGGCTTCGCCGTCGCCTTTGCCCTTGCCGCCCTGGGCAGCCTTCTGCTCGGCGGCCTTGGCCTGGGCCTCGAGCTGTTTCCGCTGGGTCTCCCAGGTCGCCTGCTCGGCGAGGATTTTCTTCCGCAGCTCCTCGAGCTGCACGTGCAGCGACTGGACCTGCGCGTCGTGCGACTTGCCGTGGTCGGCCCTCAGCCGATCGATCTGCTCCTGCGATTCGCGGCGGACCTTGTCGAGTTCGGCGGAGAGCCGGGCGATTTCCGTCGCCTGGGATTGTGACTCGGACGTGCGGCGGGCCATGTCGAGGCGGGCCGCCTCGGCCTTGCGGCCGGCTTCTTCCAAGTGCCGCTGCAAGTCCGTCTGCAGCCGCTGCCGCTCGGACTCCAGCTCGCTCTGCTTCCGCTGGGCCTGCTCCAGCTGCCGCTGCACGTGGTCGCGCTCCTCGCGCAGGCGGTCGAGCTTGCCCTGCAATTCCGTGAGCTTCAGCTTCAGCTCGTGTTCCTGGCCGCTGCCGGTGGCCAGGATTTCGGCGTTCTGTTCTTTCTTGCGGGAGCGCAGCTGCTGGGCGATGTGCCGGCGCTGGCGCTGCGTTTCACGCTCCTGTTCGGCCAGCGACTGGGCCTTGAGCTTGAGCTCGCTCTGCAGCCGCTGGACATCGCTTTGTTGCTGCTGGTGCCGCTGGGCTTCGGTCTGGTGCGCTTGCCGTGCCTTTTCGAGCTCCGCGGCTTGCCGGGCCAGCTCGTCCGCCCGGCTTTGGTGGGCGGCGCTTTGCCCCGACAGGCCGGCCTGCAGCTGGTCGAGCTCCGACTTGCGGAGGCTGAGCTCCTGCTGCCGCGTCACCAGCCGCTTCTCTTCGGTGGCGACCTTGGCGTGCCGCTGGTCGAGCTCGGTCAGCCGCTTGGTCAGGTCCTCGAGCAGGTGCTGGTGCTCTTTACCGCTGCCGTTGCTGCCGTGGGCGGCGAGGGCCTTGAGGTCGGATTCGCGCTTGGATACTTCGAGTTCCCGCCGCGTCAGGTCGGCGTCGCGCTGTTTGGCGGAGGCTTCGTCGGCCTGCCACTTGGCCACGGCCTCGCGGGCGGCGTCCTGCTTGCTCTGCAGCTCCTGCGTGACCTCGCCCAGGTGCTGGGCGATCTTGCCTTCCAGCTCGCGCAAGCGCTCCCGCTGGCCGGCGATCCGCTGGCCCACTTTGTGGCGCTGTTGTTCGATGGTTTGGGCGAGGGATTTTCGCCAGTCGTCGGAGGGCGGAGCCTCACGAAGGGTCTCTTCCATGTCGGCAACCTGCGCAGGGGAAATCGGAGGTTCGCCACCCATTCGCGGCGAGACACCCCAGAGTTCTATAGGTCATGGGGTGGGGTGCGTCAAAGACAGCGCTGCGGCCTGGCGCAGTTGCAGCGGACGAGCGCGAGATACCGAATTTAGCGGCAGTCGGACGGTTGGTCGGTCAGTCTCGGGCACGTGCAGGGAAACGCTGGCAAATCGTCAGCGATTCGCCCTACTTCAATCCCGCCACAAAGCGTTGCATTCGGGCGTCGAGCAGCTTGAGGTCGCTCCCGAAGGTGTCGGTGAAGTCCTTCAGCCGCTGAGGGGAGGGATAGGCGGCGAAGGGGGCCAGGGCGGCGGTTTTCGCCAGGTACTCCTGGTACTTCTTCGGCTCCGATTCGATCAGGAAGAACGACAGCGCCCAGGCCTCGGCGTAGGCCCCGTCGGGGTCGGACGAGAACGGCCGGTCGGACGAGACGAGCTGGGCGATGGCGTCGGCCGGGCGGCTCCTCGCGCGCTGGCGGTAGGCTTGCAGGCGTCCGCGGTTGATGCGGTCACCCTGGTGAAGATAAGTCCGCGACTGCCATACGCCGCGGGCCTCGAACATCATCCCCAGCCCCTCGACGACCCACCGCGGCGTCGCGCTAAAGCGGGTGTGGACGCCGGTGTTGAACGCCGACTGATGCGCCGCCTCGTGGATGATCGTCTCGGCATCGTTCGACCAGTTCGGGCTGCTGCCGGCGTCGAACATCAGGATTCGATTGGTCATCGGCGAGTAGTAGCCGAGCACGCCGCCGGCCTGCGTCAGGCCGTCGCGGGCGGCTTGCCGCGCGAAATCGGCCTGCCGCGGATAGACGACGGCCACCAGCGGAAAGCGCGGCTCGGTCAGGCTCCAGCCGCGAGCCGCGAAGTAATGCCGGAACGATCGGTACAGCTCTTCGAATCGCGGCGCCCACTGGTCGCGCTGGCCGGTGGCGTGCACGACGAGGTAATGGCCGACGCCCGAAACCTCGTAGCCCTGGCCGAACTCGGCAAGCAAGAGGCCGCGGATTTCCGCCTGCGACAGGCTCTTGAACCCGTCGGACAGTTTCGACGGATTCTTGGCTTGCTCAGGCGGAAACTCGATCAGCTGGCCGTCGCGGGCCAGCAGGAAGATTTCCTTTTCCGACCAGGCGAGGGGCGTTCCTTCCACGGTCCGGCCGGGCAGGTCGAACCGCAGCAGCGGCTCGGCGGCAGAAAGCCCGCTGGCGGACGCCAACACGAGGCAAGCGAAACAAAGGCGCATGGCTGCTGATCTCGGAGCGACGAACTGTCGGGTCCGTTTCGGCAAGCTTAGTTCAAGGCGCCGAGGGCGCAGGCGCTTCCGCCGGCGCATCGGGCGGCGCGTCCGCGCTGACCGGCACAAGCCGTACGCTCTTCAGAACCAGCCAATCGGCCGGCGGCGCCTTCGCCAGCCGCAGTGTCAGCGTGTGCTCGCCGCCGCTCGCGATGACGAGCGGAACCTTGTCGGTGCGAAACTGATCGAAGCCGCCGGAGGGGCCCAGCAGGTGCGCCGTGGCCCGATCGTCAACGACGAGCTCCAATTCGAAACCCTCCGCCTCGGCGCTGGTGGCACAGGTCAATTCCGCGTAAAAGGGGCCCGGTTTCACGAGCCGGAAATGCCACACGGCCCGATCCTCCGGAGTCGTCCAATGGGCCAGCACTTCCTCCGTCCCGACGACCTGCAATTCCACCGCCCCGGCGAGCGTAGCAGTCGCGGCCGAAAGCACGACTTCGCCGCTGCCTTCCTGCAACACGATGATCGGTTGCGGTGGCGCGGGCTCGGTGACGACCGGCCGCGGCGGTTCCACCGGTCTGGCGGGCGGCCAATAAGACCTGATCCAAATCCCGCCGCCGATCGCGCAGAGCACCAGCGCCGCCACCGCCAGCATCGCGGCAACCAGCCGCGGCCAGCCGTGCGGCGTGGCCGATGCATCGTCTGCCGCGGCGCTTGGCAGCGCGGTGGATTCCGTCGGCGGTGGAGCTGGCGGCGGCAAGCGCGGCGGCGCATCAGCCTGCGGCTCGGCCCGCATCCGCTGTCCCAAGGCCGCGTCGTACTGCGCTTTGCTGGCCGGCGTGAGCAGGCAAATGCGGGCGGCCGACAATTCATTGAGCAGCCTCTGCGTATAGGCGCCCCGCGGGCCGACCTGGTAGCTCCGCACCAGCGCCATCCGCTCGTCTGCGGCCCGCGCAATCCGCGAGGCATC
>DASRJB010000379.1:0-3031 GCA_035649715.1 Pirellulaceae bacterium | reverse complement strand
AGGCCGCGATTGGGGCTAGAATGGAAGGGAATTGGATTTCAGTTGGCGGAGAGGTTCGATGAGTAGGGCTGTTTCCATTGATCCGAAAGCCGCTCCGGGCCTGGAGATTCCGCCGCTGGTGGCCGGCGATCATCTCACGCGCGCAGAGTTCGAGCGCCGGTATCGAGCGATGCCGCACCTCAAGAAGGCGGAGTTGATCGAGGGGATCGTCTATATGCCGTCGCCCGTTTCGCACGACGACCACGGAGCCCCTCATTTTGACCTCATCACCTGGGCGGGAATCTATCGGGCCTTCACGCCCGGCGTTCAAGGCGGCGACAATTCCACGCTGCATTTGGACCTGGACAACGAGGCGCAGCCTGATGCCCACCTGCGGATCCTGCCGGAGTGCGGCGGGCAGTCGCGCACGGTTGGCGGGTATGTCGAGCGTGCACCGGAACTGGTGGCTGAAGTGTCGGCGTCGTCGGCAAGTTACGATTTGCACGAGAAGCTGAAGGCCTACCGGCGTAACGGTGTTCGGGAGTACGTGGTGTGGCGAGTCTGGGACAAGTCGATCGATTGGTTCGCATTGCGCGCTGGGCAGTTCGAACCGCTGCCGCCGGACGCCGCAGGCATCTTTCGGAGCGAGTGCTTTCCCGGTCTCTGGCTCGACGCCGCGGCGCTATTGCGCGGCGACCTGGCTCGCGTCGTTCAGGTCGTGCAACAAGGCGTAGCCACACCGGAGCATTCCGCCTTCGTGGCGCGTCTCGCAGCAGCCCGCCGCAGCGGCGAGCAGCCGGCCTGAAGCGGGTGTGCATTAGCGCCGCGAATCGTCCTTCACGTAGCGCTCAATGGCACTGGCCAGTTGCCCGCCGAGGCGGCGGTAGCCGTCGGTTGTGCTGTGCGGCGTGTTCCAGGCGGTTTCGAGCGTGACGGCCACCGTATGCGGCGAGTGCGCCGCGACCCAGTTCTTGCTCATCTGTTTCCACAAGGGATCGTAGCTCGCGCCGCTCACGCGTGGCCGGCTGCTCAATTCCAGCGGGCCGGTCATCTCGCCGCGGCAGAGCGTGAAAAAGCGGTCCAGGTTTTTCTGGCAGCGCTCGTCCAGCGTCTCCTCCGGGCAGAAATAGAAAAATGGCTGTTTGTCGCCGGGGCCGGGGTTGTGCAGATCGACGAACAGCGCTAGCCGCTTCTGGCCGGCCAGCCGCAGCAGGTGCTTTTGCGCGGCGGCGACTTCGGCGTGGTGCGGCATGTCGGTCCAATCGCGGTTGTGGTCCTGCGGGATCTGTTCTTTGCCGCCGTTGCCGGTGGCGGTGCTGTCGATGTCCATGATCGGGACAATGTAGATCTCGCACCGCTCGCGCAGCCGCTCGGCCCGCCGTTCGTCGCCGGCCAGCCACTCGGCCGCGCCGCGGCAGACCCAGCTCGCGCCCGACTCCCAGGCGTGCTGGCGGGCTTGCAGCCAGATCGCCGGCCGGTCTTGCTCGTCGCGGTCGCCTTGTTTCAGCCGCAGCGCCGGACAAGGACGCCCGCCGCGCGATTTTGTCAGCTCGAAGGCTTCCGCACCGCGCTCGCGGGCCAGCGAGCGAACCAGCTCGTCGGCGTCCTGCGGCGTGAAGGGCGGTCCCCAGGCCAGCCACAGCGAGGGCCCATCGGCCTTGATCGAGTACAGCCGACGCCCATCTTGAGTCAGCCCGGGCTCGGTATGCCGCCAGCGCTTGCCGTCGGACGAATACGTCGCCCGCTCGGGCTGGGCCCAGCTCGCAGACAGCGGCTTGCCGAAGTTCTTGCCTTCGCGGACGAGCTTGGCATCCGAGCCGGCGACCTCCAGCGTGAGCGTCTGGCCTGCGGCCAGGCCATTGACTCGCAAATACCACCAGCAGGGCCAGCCGTGAGCCGGATCGCCCGCGGGCATGATCCGCAGGGTTCGGGATTTCTGATCGAGGGCCAGAACCTTGGCGCTGGCGCCCTCGAAGTCGGTGTGGACGGTGATCTCCGCGCGAACGCTGGCACAGAGCAGAAACACAACAGCCGGGAGCAAACTTGCGCCCGGAAAGTTTCGGAAAAGCGTCGCCATGCCCAATCCCAAAGCCGCGACCAGTAGTCGCGGTTCACAAGCTGGCTGCGTCAACCCTGGAAAACCGCGACCAATGGTCGCGGCTTTGAGCATCAGGCCAGAATGTCCTTGGCGACGACGCCGTGCACGTCGGTGAGGCGGAAGTCGCGGCCGGAATAGCGGTAGGTCAGCTTCTCGTGATCCAGGCCCAGGAGGTGCAGGACCGTCGCGTGCAGGTCGTGCACGTGCATCTTGTCGGTCTCGGCCCGGATGCCGTGCTCGTCGGTCGCGCCGTAGCGGAGGCCGCCCTTCACGCCGCCGCCGGCCACGAACATCGAATAGCCGGTCGCGTTGTGGTCGCGGCCGTCGGTGTTCTGGGCGTGCGGCGTGCGGCCGAATTCGCCGCCCCACACGACCAGCGTGTCCTTGAGCATGTCGCGCTGCTTGAGGTCGGCGATCAGGGCCGCGATCGGCTTGTCGATCGCCGTGCAGTTGCGAGTGAGGGCCGTCCGCAGGTTGCCGTGCTGGTCCCAGCCGCCGTGGCCGACCTCGATGAACCGCACGCCCGCCTCGGCGAAGCGGCGGGCCATCAGGCACTGCCGGCCGAAGCCGTCGCTCACGCCGCCGCCGATGCCGTAGTTCTCCAGCGTGCTGGGCGATTCGTCCTTGAAGTCCATGATCTTGGGAACGGCGGTCTGCATGCGGAACGCCAGCTCGTACGACTCGATCACGCCCTCCAGCTCGCTATTCACCTTGTCCTCGGCCAGGCGGTCGCGGTTGAGCGACTGCAGCAGGTCGAGCTGCTTCCGCTGCTGCTCGCGGGTGAGCGAGCGGTTGGCGATGTTCGGAATCGCGGCATTGGCCAGGCTCTGCCCCTCGCCGCCGATCGGCGTGCCCTGGAACGGCGCCGGCAGGAACGAGCTGCCGAAATTGACCGCGCCGCCAACGCGGGTGATCGGGTTGATCGTGATGAACCCGGGCAGCTCGGCGTTCTCG
>DASRJB010000378.1:0-5903 GCA_035649715.1 Pirellulaceae bacterium | reverse complement strand
AGCCCGCGAACAGGGGCTGATCTTCGAATTCGAACGCCCAAGTGAGCGCGCCTTCCAGGTTGACGCCGTACTGCTCGGCCAGGTCGTGCTTGCGGGCGAAGCTGGCCGCCGTGTAGCTGGCGTAGAGTGGGCCGTTGCGGTAGCCGTTCGACGGATAAATACGCGCCGAGCAGGCCGCGCAGCCGTCGGGGTCGGATTCGCCGATGACGATCGGCTTGTCTTTCAGCTCGGGATAAGACGCGACGATGCGGAAGCCGTCGCCGATCGTCCGCAACTGGTTGGCGATGCCCATCCGCACGCGCCCGTCCACCACGCTCGGCGCGCCCTTGGCATGAAACGAGACGAAATCGAGCGGCGTGCCCGTTTTGCCGGTCGCGTGGTTGGTGCCGCGCTGGCAGTGGTCAAGGAATTCCCGAGTGAACCGCCCGCCGCTGCCGGCGGTATCGGCTCCGCCGACCTTGGCCGTCGGCAGGGCCCGTCGCACACCGTCGATGGCAAAGTCGTGCAGCTTGCGGAACTCCTCGGGCGTCCCTTTCCAGTAGCCGATGTTGGGCTCGTTCCAGACTTGCCAGTACCAGGTCTCAACCTCCGCCCGGCCCCACCGCGCGATGCAGTGCTTCGTCCACTCGAAGGCGATTTCGCCCCAGCGGGCATAGTCCTTGGGCGGGTACGCCCAGCCGGTATAGATGTCGTCGTAGCGGCGGCCGGGCTGCCAGGTGTGCTGATAGGGCTCTGGTCGCGTCGAGAGTTCCTTGGGCATGAAGCCGATCTGCACGTACGGGCGCACGCCGCGCTCCAGGTAGGCATCGAAGATGCGGTCGAGGATCGTCCAGTCGTAGGCTGCCTTGCCGCTGGCGTCCTCGCGGTACGCTCCGGTCGAGCCCCACTTCAGCGCCGGCGTGCCGTCGCCCGAGCAGAGCAGGTTGTGCGTGCGAAAGAAGACGTTCTTGGGCGAGAGCTCGCCCAATTCGCCGACCAGCTTGCGGCCGTGTTTCAGGTAAGCGTAGTTGGGCTCGTCGCAGCCGAAGAACCGCCAGATCGGCTTCAGCTCGCGCTGCGGTTTGGCTGCATCGACGGCGATCTTGACGGGAAACGCTCCGCCGGATGCGGCAGGCGGCTCTTGCCCAGCGGCCAGGCGCTGCGACGAGGCAACCGTCAAGGCCGACGCGGCCAAGAACTCCCGGCGGGAAGGTAGAGGCAACATGGCTGAGCAGTCGAGGCAAAGTCGTCTAGAATGATTCCGTGACTCCGCCGCTCTCCATCGCCGTTCTCATTTCCGGCGGCGGTACGACGCTGCGCAATTTGATTGAGAAAATCGCCGCGGGCAAGCTCCCCGTGGAGATTCGCCTCGTGATCTCCAGCAACCCGGCGGCCGGCGGACTGAAGTTTGCCGCCGAGGCTGGCATCCGCTCGCTCGTCGTCGAAAAATCGAAGTCCGCGGGCGCAGATCAATTCAGCGCGGAGATCTTCGGCGCCTGCCGCCAGGCCGGCGTGCGGTACGTCGTGATGGGCGGCTTCCTCAAGCACGTGCTGATTCCGCCAGACTTCGAAAACCGCGTGATCAACATCCACCCAGCCCTGATTCCGGCCTTCTGCGGCAAAGGGATGTATGGTCTGCACGTGCATGAATCCGTGCTCGCCTATGGGGCCAAGATCACCGGCTGCACGGTCCACTTTGTGGATAACCAGTACGATCACGGGCCCATTCTTTTGCAGCGGGCGGTCGAAGTTTTGCCCGCAGACACGCCGCTGTTGCTCCAGGCCCGCGTCTTCGCCGCCGAGTGCGAAGCCCTGCCCGCTGCCCTCCGGCTGCTGGCCGAGAGTCCATCTCGGTGATCTGCCGAGCGATAGCTATTCGCTAGTCGCAACGCTTTGTACAGAAACAACTTAGGATCATCGCATTCGAATTGTTCGACCGGTAACGGCCCATATTTGACAGAATTCTATCACAAGCTGATTGATTTCTTCACAGCCAGCGTCATAATTGGGGCAAGTTGCG
The DNA here is from genome assembly GCA_035649715.1 of Pirellulaceae bacterium. Taxonomy (GTDB): domain Bacteria; phylum Planctomycetota; class Planctomycetia; order Pirellulales; family Pirellulaceae; genus CAYLLN01. The sequence continues at coordinate 3,904 of DASRJB010000378.1, read as the reverse complement.
TGGAGTGTATTGGCTGTGATCAAGGCTTCGCTGGCAGACGACCGTCGTTCGCGCGTGCTGGAGCTAATCCGGCTGCGCGGGTTTGCGTCGCTGCCGGCATTGGCGGAAGAGCTGGCGGTTTCGGAATCGACGATTCGCCGTGACCTAGATTTCCTCGAAGAGTCGGGGGTGGCCCAGCGGACGCACGGCGGCGTGTTTTACACCGGTCCGTCGCCCAAGCTGGCGCACTTCGATCAGCGGCAAGCTCTCAACTGGGACAGGAAGCGGCAGATCGCAGCCGCCGCCAGCCGGCTCATCGACGACAACGACACGATCCTGCTGGACGGCGGGAGCACGACGTACGAGCTGGCACAGTTGCTCGTCGGGCGGCCGCTGCAAGTGGTGACCAACTCGCTGCCCGTCGCGAACCTGTTCACGTCGAGCGGCAACGCGGACCTGGTGTTCGTCGGCGGCTACGTGCATGCCAAAACGGGTGTGTCGATCGGGCCGTACGCCAACCAGATGCTCGCTGGGCTCAACGTGCGGCGGGCGGTGCTGAGCGTCGCGGGGATCAACGAGCGGGGGACGTTCAACAGCAACCTGCTGCTGGTCGAAACCGAGCGGGCGATGATCGCCAGCGCAGAGCAAGTGATTGTCGTCGCGGACAGTACGAAATTTGGCCACACCAGCCTGGCCCAGATGTGCCCGCTGCAAGAGATCGACGTGCTGGTGACCGACAGCGAGATCGGCGCGGAATGGCCGCCGCGGCTGGAGGCTGCCGGAGTGAAGCTGGTGGTTGCCGAGGCAGAAAAGAATGGCCGGCCAGAGGCCCGCCCCACATGAGCGCACCAACCCAACTCGACCGCTCGCTCGTCGAGAGCATCGTCCGCCAGGTCGTCCTGGCGCAGACGGCGGCGAAGCCTGCGCCCAAGGCCGCGGAGCCGCTTAAGCCGGACCTCGTCGTGAGCATCTCGGCCCGGCACTGCCATCTGACCGATGAGCACGTTGAAGTGCTGTTTGGCCCCGGCGCGAAGCTGATTCCAGAAAAGCCGCTCTATCAAGACGGCTTTTACGCGGCGGAGCAGACGGTGATGATCGTCGGCCCGCGGCGGCGGATGCTGCCGACGGTTCGCGTGCTCGGCCCCACGCGGCCGCACAGCCAGGTCGAGCTGGCCTTCACCGACTCGATTTCGCTGGGCATCGACGCCCCGGTGCGCCACAGCGGCAACATCAAGGGCACGCCCGGCTGCGTGCTCGTCGGCCCCAAGGGCGTCGTCGAGCTGCCAGAAGGCGTCATCCGCGCCGCCCGCCACGTTCACATGAACTTCGATCACGCCGCGTACTACGGCGTGAAAAACGGCGACTTGATGCGTCTGCGCGTCGAGTCGCCGCAGTGTGCGGTCGTCTTTGAGGACCTACTCGTGCGGGCCGACAAAAACGCCAAGCTCGAAGTCCACATCGACACCGACGAAGGCAATGCCTGTTACCTCGATTCCGCAACCAAAGTCGAACTGACGAAGCAAGACGGCGGCTGCGGGTGTAAGCATTAGGAGTGACTAGTGCTAGTGGCTGGTGGCTAGTGATTCCGAACCAGCCCCTGGCACTAGCCACTAGCACCAGCACTAGCCACTAAACCCCGGAGACCCACATGGCCAAAGTCAACGAAGCGCTCGGCATGATCGAAACCAAGGGCTTTATCGCCCTCTTGGAGGCGACCGACGCGATGCTCAAGGCGGCGAACGTCCAGCTGGTCGGCTGGGACAAGGTCGGCAGCGGCCTCGTCTCGGCCTTCGTCACCGGCGACGTCGCCGCCGTGAAGAGCGCCACCGACGCCGGCGCGGCAGCCGCGGGGCGGATCGGCGAAGTCGTCAGCGTGCAGGTGATCCCCCGCCCGCACGACGACCTGCACATCGTGCTGCCCCCGACGCTGAAGAAGGCGAAAGGCTAAACCCAGTGGGGCAGACATTCCTGTCTGCCGCAAGAACAGAAACGGCAGACAAGAATGCCTGCCCCACGACCCACAACCACAAGGTTCTATCCATGAGTGCTATCGGACTGATTGAAACCAAGGGCCTGGTCGGGCTGGTCGAAGCGACCGACGCGATGGCGAAAGCCGCCAACGTGCAGATTCTTAAGCGGATCGGCATCGGCGGCGCCTACGTCACGACAATCGTTACCGGCGACGTCGGCAGCGTCCGCGCCGCGGTCGAAGCCGGCGCGCAGGCCGCCCAGCAAGTGGGCGAGCTTGTCGGCAGCCATGTGATCCCGCGGCCGGCGGAAGGCCTGCTGGAAGCGTTCGTAGGTTAGGCGAGCGGGAGGCGTAAGCCTCCCGATTGCTTTGCCACGCCATCGGTCGGGACCATCGGTGGGCTCACGCCCACCGCTCGCCAGATGAAGATCCTCGTTGCCAACCTCGGCTCGACCAGCTTCAAGTATCGGCTGTTTGACATGGCCGACGAACGCTGCCTCGCGCGCGGAGGCGTCGAGCGGATTGGCGCGGCGGAGAGCCCCTGTTTCGTCGAGATCGGCGGGAAAAAAACGGCGCTGACTGCCAAGGTCCCCGATCATGCCGCCGCCGTTCGCCAGTGCCTGGCGCAGCTCACCGACCCACGGACCGGCTGCCTGGCAAGTGCAAACGAAGTGGCCGCGATCGGCTTCAAGGCCGTGCACGGCGGACGCATCAGCGGCGTGCAGCGGGTCACGCCCGACGTGCTGGCGGCGATGGAACAGATGAGCCTCGTTGCCCCGGCCCACAACCCGCCCTACATCAAGGCGATGCGGCTGTTGGCCGAGAAGCTGCCGGAAATTCCGCTGGTCGCCGCCTTCGAGACCGGCTTTCACGCCACGATCGACGACCGGCTGCGATACTACGCCGCGCCGTACGAATGGGCGGAGAAGCTGCACATCAAGCGCTGGGGCTTTCACGGGGCGAGCCACCGCTACATCGCGCAGCGGACCAGCCAGCTGCTGGGGCGGTACGACCTCCGAATCGTTTCGTGCCACCTGGGCGGCAGCAACAGCCTGTGCGCGATTCGCGGGCAGCAAAGCGTCGCCACCACGCTGGGCATGAGCCCGCAGACCGGCTTGCCGCACAACAACCGCGTCGGCGACTTCGACCCGTTCGCGATCCCGCTGATCATGCAGGCCGAAGGCCGTTCGCTGCACCAGGTGCTCGACACGTTGGCCGAGAAATCGGGACTGCTGGGCCTGTCGGGCATCAGCGGCGACATCCGCGACCTGGAAGAAGCCGCGGCTCAAGGCAAGGCGCGGGCAAAGCTCGCCCTCGATGTCTTCGTGGCGGAAATCCGCCGGCACCTGGGCGGCATGCTCATCGAGCTTGGCGGCGTGGACGTGATCGTCTTCACCGGCGGCATCGGCGAGAACGGCGTCGGCATCCGCGCCGGCGTTTGTGCGGGGCTCGAAGAGCTCGGCATTTCGCTGAACGCCGCCCTCAACGCCAAGGCCAAAGGCGAATCCCGCATCAGCGGCGAGAACAGCCGCGTGCAGATTTGGACGATCCCGACGAATGAAGAGCTGATTGTGGCCCGCCAAACGAGACACGCTCTGGAGAATGCGTAGGGTGGGCTGTGCCCGCCGGCGCCCCGTGGTGGGCACAGCCCACTCAACTGACCAAGACCACTGACAACTGACAAAAATGTTCGTCGCCAAAGTCACCGGCTCGCTCGTTTCGACGCAGAAGGTCGAGGCGATCAAGGGCTACAAGCTGCTGGTCGTGGAGCCGTACCGCGTCGATCCGGCGCAGCGGAAGAGCCTCGTGACGACCGGCCGCACGTTCGTCGCCGTCGATATGCTCGGCGCGGGCGTCGGCGATTTTGTGCTGCTCACCCAAGGCTCGAGCGCCCGGATGACGCCCGAAACCAAAAACATGCCGATCGACGCTGTCGTTATCGGCATCGTCGATCAG
>DASRJB010000377.1:0-17449 GCA_035649715.1 Pirellulaceae bacterium | reverse complement strand
GAGAAAGTCGTGGGCCCGCACGTTGTCGCGGAGGGCCTCCAGCCCGAACTCGCCCGCCTGCTGGCCGAGCAGGACGCTGCGGTCGCTGATGATCGTCTGCGTGTGGTCGGGCCGCGTGGCGTCGGTCGGCCGGGCCAGCGTCTGGCGGAACTCGAACTCCGTCGAGCCCACCTTCAGGACGCCGCCGTCCACCAGCCGGGCCTCGTCGATCTTCTGGCTGCTGACGTAGGTGCCGTTGCGGCTGCCGGCGTCGCGGACCCACCAGTCGCCGTCGCTGGAGACGATGATCGCGTGGACCCGCGAGGAGAGCGGGTCGGACAGGATCACGTCGCAATCCAGGCCGCGGCCGATGCGGTTCTGGCGACTGGGATCGAGGATGAACTGGGCCCCGGCGCGGGGGCCGCTCGTCATGACGAGGAAGCTGAACACGTACGCGTCGCTACGCCCAAGAGGAGTGCGGCCTTTCGTCGGCCCGGTTTGACCTCTCTACTATAATGCCCCGCGTGTGCCGGCGACCACAGCACCTTCCAGTAGCCGCCGCCTCCGGCTCCGGGTTAAACGAATCGGCGTCCATGCACTATCCGACCGAGCTGGCCCGCGAGGGAAATAGCCTGCTCATCACTTGGAGCGATGGGCAGAGGCGGCGCTATACGCCGCGGCAGCTGCGCGACGCTTGCCCCTGCGCGACCTGCCGCGAGAAGCGCAGCCAGCCGGCCGACCCCCTGGCGCTGCCGACGCTGTCGCCCGCCCTGGCCCAGCCGCTGGCGATTGCCGGCATGCAGCCGATGGGGAACTATGCCTACGCGATTGCGTTCAGCGACGGGCACGACACAGGCATCTTTTCGTTCGAGTTTCTGCGGCAGTTGGGCGCGGAGCTGTAGTCAGCGGAAAATTACGGCAAAATTCACGGTCGCCGCAAAGCGTGGCGGGGCCATGAGTAACACGCCTCGGTGGCGGGCGCGGCGGGCAAAGTTGGCGGCTGCAAGCTTCACCGAGTCGATTCAGCCGCTAAACTAGCCATACGCTGCGGGCGGTTTCGCTCAATCGCCGACGGCGGAGCAACCGATAAACATTTTTGCCCGCGGCGGCACGGAAGCGGCGGCGGACAATCGATCGAGACAACCTTCGGCAGATATTCCGACTGCTGGACCAACTATTCCGGGATGGCCTGGGTCACCAACGGCACGTGCAGTAGCACGCCAGACCTCGCCACTCTCCCAGCGACTCCACACGTCGCAATCCGCCGAAGGTCTTATAAAGCACTTGAGCCGCGGGACAAGACGCCCCGCGGCTCAAGTTGTTTCTAAGCAACTATTTGGCGGTAACCCAGGCCAGGGCTTCGGCCCGCGAATCGCAGATGCCCCAGAGCTGATGGAAGCGGGCGGTGATCAGCACTTCGCGGCCGATGGGCGAGGCCTGGCAGGTGGCGAGTTTGCCCCCCTTGGCCTTGGCCCGCTTCCACATCTGCACCATCCACTCCAGGACGGTCGAGCCGAAATAGGGGATCGCGCTGAGATCGACGACTACGTTCTTGACGCCCGGCGCCTCGACCTGCTTTTGCACCTCGGACCATTCGTTGGCCAGATCCGGCTCGACGAAGGCGGCGAAGGTGAACAGGGGCGTGACGACGAGGGCGTCGCCCAATTGCTCCGTGCGGACGTATTTCGAATCGCTCACTGGCGCTTCTCAGCAGATGGTCGCCGAACTCGCCAGAGTCCGGCCGCGGTCATGAACTTCCGAATGCTGGCGAATTCGGTCCTCGTTCCCCGGTTGGCTCTGCTCCCCTCTTCCCGCGCTCCCCTCTTCCCGCGCTGGTCACTGCGGCGTGTCCGGCAGGCGCTTGATCATCGTGACCTGGTTGCCCGACTCGTTGAACACGACCTCGTCCATGAACGTCCGCATTAGTAGTAGCCCGCGGCCGCTGACTTTTTCTATGTTTTCCGGGTCGGTCGGATCGGGCAGCTTCCGCGGATCGAATCCCGGCCCTTGATCGCGGATGGTAAACCGCCCGCTGGTCGGGGTGACGCTCACGGTGACCGTCAGCACCCTCCCCGCGAACGGGTCGCGGGTGTTGCGGTCTTCGATCAGCTCCTGGTACTTCACCGGGTCCCCTTCCCGCTGCTCGCTGGTCAGCTCCAGGTTGCCGTGGTACATCGCATTGCGGAGGGCCTCCTCGAGGGCGATGCAGACGCGAATCACGTCGGCTTCGCCACACAGGCCGACGCTGCACACCAGGCTCTGTACGTAATTGATGAGGGACGGGATCAGGCTGGCATCGTTGCCCAAGGCGAACTGAAACTCCCCCTGTTTCAGGCAGCCCATCAGGCGTTCTTGCGTATGCCTTTGTCGAACCATATCGAGCACGTCCTCTACGGTGGCCAGCAGGAGTTGGTGGAGCGCGGACTTCGGAACGTAACTGGCGGCGCCAGCCTTCAGGGCCCGGACGGCGATCTCCTCGCTGCCCTTGCCGGTCATCAGGATGACGGGAATCTGTGGGTAATCTGCGACGATTCTAGCGACCAGATCCAGGCCGGACATGCCCGGCATGACCAGGTCGGTGACGATAATCTGCGGCTGCACGGTCGCCAGACGCTCGACGGCCTCGTCGCCCGACGCGGCGAACTCGACCGTCAGGTTGGGCCCCCGCCCCAGCAGCCCGCCGACGAGCTTGCGATCGACCGCGGCGTCATCGACTACGAGAACCGTTGCCATCGACAGGAGATCTCTATCCCTTCGAATGATAATTCGACCCGCCCGAATGCGCCTACTCGCGCCGCTTGAGCAGCGTGACTTCGTTGCCCGCGGCATTGAACGTAACTTCGTCCATGAAGGCCCGCATCAAGACCAGCCCCCGGCCCGATTGCGGGTCGAGCGATCCGGGCCGGCCGGCAGCGGGGACCTTGGCCGGATCGAATCCTTTGCCGGCGTCGCGGATGACAAAGCGGGCTTCTTTGGGATTGAGAAAGACGCTTACCTGAACTCTGCGATCTTTGTACGGGGCCTGGCTGCTGCGCTGCTGGAGCAGGTCCTCTCCCTTGCCCTCCACCAGCGAGACGCGGGTGTCTTGCATCTGGTCGAAGCTGATTTCCAGGTTGCCGCGGTAGATCGCGTTGAGCAGCGACTCCTTGACGGCTGCCCCCACGCGGTAGCGGCCGGTGGCGTCGGTCAGCTTCATGCCCGCGACCATCTGCTGAATCAGATCGACCAGTGGATCGATCATGCCGGGGTCGTTTTCGAACTCGAAGGCGAACTCGCACTTTTCCATGCAGGCGATGAGCTGGTCGTAGGTCCGGTCGGCCCGGGCCATCGAGAGGGCCTCTTCCACCGCGTCCATCAGCCGCTCGCCGAGCTGCGGCTTGGGGACGTAGTTGGCCGCGCCGCGGTGCAGCGCTTCGACGGCCAGGTCCTCGCTGCCGTGGCCGGTCATCAGGATGATCGGCACCTCGGGATGATGCATCCGCACGGCCGCGACCAATTCGAGCCCGTTGCGGTTGGGCATTTGCAGGTCGGTCACGATCACGTCGGGGGGCGATTGGCGCATGCGGCCCAAAGCCTGCCCGCCGTCCTCGGCAAACTCGACTTGAAACCTCCCGTCGCGCGAGAGCAGTCCACCCACAAAACGCCGATCGACGGCCGAATCGTCCACTACCAAGACGGTAGGCATGGCGCGGCTCCAAATTCGACAAGGATGGTTCTAGCCCCGGCTGGCCGGGGTTGGTCCGCCACGACCTTGCACGTAGCTTATCAGATGGGGGACCAGCTTTGCCAACTCCTGCTTGAGAAGGGTGAAAATCTCTTCGGCCCCGTCCAGCCGCCGGGCGGCGGCCAGCTGTTCCAAGCCGAAAGCCCGGTCAAACACGGCCCGAGCCTCGAAATACCGCATCGACCCCTTGATGGTGTGGGCCGCACGGTGCAACAGCTCCCAGTCGGACGTGTCGATCGCCCGGCGGATTTCATCCAGCCGTTGGGGCTGTTCCTCCAGGAAGGCCAGGACGATTTCACGCAATAGATTCCGGTCGCCGCCGCAGATCTTGAGGGCCGCGTCCCAATTCAAGATGTCCGTCGCTGGCGCCAGCTGCGGCTCCAGCTCGTCGGGCAGCGCGGCGACTTCCTGGCCCAGCACCGTCCGCAGCGCGGTCAGGAGCTGCCGCTCGCGAACGGGCTTGGAGACGTATTCATCCATTCCGGCCGCCAGGCACCGTTCCCGGTCCCCTTTGAGTGCGTGCGCGGTCATCGCCACGATCGGCACGTGCCGCTGGCTGCCGCGCTCCCGCTCGCGGATCAGGCGGGTCGCTTCCAGGCCGTCCAGCTCGGGCATCTGCACGTCCATCAGGATCACGTCGAAGCTGTCGGCGGCCGACTGCTCCAGGGCCTCGCGGCCGTTGTTGGCGATCGCGACGCGGTGGCCGTGCCGCTCCAGCAGCCCGAGCGCCAGCCGCTGGTTGACCAGGCTGTCCTCGGCCAGCAGGATTCGCAGCGGCCGCGTGGTGGGCAGAGCCGCGGCGTCGGCGTCGTCCGGCACGGCGGGGCGGTCGACGATGCCGAGTGCTTCGAGGATCGCGCCTTGCAGCTCCGATTGCTTGATCGGCTTGTTCAGCCGCTGGTTGACCCGCAGCTGCTGGCAGCGGGCGGCGTCTTCGGCCCGCTCGCTGGAAGTGAGCAGAATCGCCGTGATGTCGGCCAGGCTCGGGTCGCGGCGGATTTGCTCCAGCAGGGCGAAGCCGTCGGCGCCGGGCATGTTGACGTCGCTGAGCAACAGCTCGAAGGGCGCGCCGCTGCGATAGGCGGCTCGCAGCGCCGCCAGGGCCTCAGCCGCGGAGCCGCAGGAGGAGGGAACCACCTCCCAGCTGTGCAGCGCCTCTTCAATGATCCGGCGGTTGGTTACGTTGTCGTCCACGACCAGGGCCCGCGTGCCCTTCAGCGCGCCCCGCTTGGGCTCGGGCCTCGCCGGCGGCGGCAGCAGGCAGCGCTGGAGGCGAATGGTGAAATAGAACCGCGTCCCCTCGCCGACTTTGCTCTCGACCCAGATGCGGCCCCCCATCAGCTCGATCAGCTTGCGGACGATCGCCAGGCCCAACCCCGTGCCGCCGTAGTGCCGCGTCGTGGAAGCATCGGCCTGCTCGAAGGCCTCGAAGACTTTCTCGAGCTTGTCGGGCGGAATGCCGATGCCGGTATCGCGGACGAGGAACTGCAGGTGGCAGGAGTCGGGGGTCGGGGATCGGGAGTCGGGGGTCGGAGGATTCCCCGCCGACTCCCGACTCCCGACTCCCGACTCCTGGCTCCTGACCTCCACCACTACCTCCCCCTGGTGCGTGAACTTGATCGCATTTCCCACCAGGTTGATCACGATCTGCCGCAGGCGGCCGGCATCGCCCACGAGCCAGTCGGGAACGTCTTGCGCCACGTCGAGCGCCAGCTCCAGCCCCCTGTCGTGCGTCCGCAAGGCCAGCGACTTCACCGCGTCGCCGATGCTCTCGCGGAGGCTGAACGGCTGCTGCTCCAGCTCGACCTTGCCGGACTCGACTTTCGAAAAATCGAGCACGTCGTTGATCACGCCCAGCAGCGACTCGGCCGACTGCATCACCATCCGCAGGTACTCGGCCTGCTTGGGGGCCAGCGGCGTCTTCAGCACCAGCTCGGTGATGCCGATGATCGCGTTCATCGGCGTGCGGACCTCGTGGCTCATGTTGGCCAGGAACTGGCTCTTGGCCTGATTGGCTGCGTCGGCCGCCTGTTTGGCATCCTTCAGCTCGCGCTCGGTCTGCTTCTGATTCGTGATGTCCGCGATGAAGCAGATGCACTCCGTCTCCGAACCTTCGAGCATCGTCACACCGATCAGAATCGGCACGCGATGCCCGTCCTTGTGGAAGTATTCCTTTTCCCACGGCTGACAAACTCCGGTTGCCCGGAGCTGCTCGATTGCCCGCTCGTCGGCAGGGCGGTGTTCAGGGGGAGTCAGGGCGTCCCAGCGGAAGCGGCCGGCCTCCAGGTCGTCGCGGGTGTAGCCCAGCCGCTGCAGGAGCGCGTCGTTGGCATCGACGACGCTGCCGTCGAGGCGGGCCACGAGCACGCCGATCAAATTCGACTGCACGAGCTTGCGGAAGCGGGCGTCGGAGAGCCGGGCCGCTTCGTCGGCCCGCATCCGCTCGGTGACGTCCCAGAACATTCCCTGCACGCCGACGATCTGGCCGCTGGCGTCGCGGACCGGGGCCTTGAGCACCTGCACGTAGAGCTTTTCGCCGCTGGGCTTGAAATAGAACTCGATGTCTTCCAGCACTTCGCCGGACTCCGCGACCTTGGTGTCGTCGCGGCGGTACTTCTGCACCTGCTCCGCCGGAAAAAAGTCCGCGTCGCACTTGCCCACGATCGCCGCCAGCGGCTGGCCTAGCGTGTCGCAGAACCGCTGATTGGCATCGACGAAGCAGCCCTGCAGATCCTTGCGAAACACGTTCAGCGGCAGGCTCTCGATCAGCGACTTGTAGACCGCTTCCGTTTCTTTTAGCGCCTGCTCTGCCTCTTCGTGCTTCGAGAGCAGCGTCTTGAATTCCTCCGCGCTCCGTGCTTCGAGCAGCTTGGGCAACAGCGGAATCAACACGATCACCCAGATCCAGGCGATGAACGCCACCACGACCTTCAGCGCAGCCGCCAGGTGCACTACCGGCTCCCAGTTGCCGCAGGCGTCGAGCACGTGCACGGCCCCGCCCACGATCAGGTACATGAGCAGGAGGAACCAGACCCGCGAGAAGTGCACCTGCCGCCGCCGCAGCAGGAAATAGAGGATCATCAGCGGGATCACGGCAAAGGCCGCGAACGTCGCCAGATCGGCAAAGATCAGCGTCAGCTCCAGGGGCTCGCCGCGAAACGCCGAATACTGGGCCGTGAGGGGTGCGGCGAAGTTCGCGGGGCGCCAGAGCCAGAATTGACTCATGGACTGTCTGCCGGCGATTCCTTGCCGGCCCTTCAGTGCCAAGCGGAGCAGGATGAGCAGCGCTTGAGTCTATCGGGCGGGTGTTGCGGCTTCCAGACTTGTAGGTCCCGCCTGCCGGGCGGGACCTGAGCAGCACGCAACGGTCCCATTCTCGGCGGTGTTCCTGGTCGCTGCGCTTCCCACAAGGCCCCTTCCGGCAGAAGGGGCCTACTTATAGAGGATCAGCTTCCCCTGCCGCGTGCGGCGCAAGCGATAGACGGCTCCATTGTGCAGGATCAGCACCTCGGTCCGCTCGCCGAGCAACTCCTCGGAACGCCAGGCCTCGCGCGGCATGGCCGGCCGATTGGCGGCATCGGCCGGCTCGCTGGGCCCTGACGCCTCTGGTTGGGTCAGCTCGTTCATGGATCGGTAAAAAGGCCGCGGCCTCGGCGGCCGCCGCGGAGATTGGCAGCCAGCGCGAGACCGCGGTCGCACGTGGATTATTTTGACGGAACGCGGAGAGTCACCGTGCTGTAGTAGTTGACCTGCGGATATTCCTTGTCCTGCTCCTTGCCCGCTTCCTTCACGATCCACCTGGCCCGGATCGAATACAGGCCCGGCTTCGCCGCCGCCAGCGAGCAGCGGCCCTTGTCATCGGTCTTGAGGTCCAGCTGGGCGGCCGTCGGATCGTAGACCACGATCTCCGCGCCGGCGGCCGGCTTGCCTTGAAAGAGGACTTCCAGCACGTAGCCGCTGGCTTCCGCCTGCGGCACGACGTCCAGCGGCAGCGACTCGTCGCGGGCCAGCGCCTTGAAATCCTGCGCGGCTGCATCCAGATACTTGGCGCTGTATTGCAGCAGGAAGGTGCTCTCGCCGCGCGTGATCACGCCGTATTTGATGTGGGCCGACAGAGCCGGCGTGCCGGCGGGAATCGCGCCGACCAGCGCGCCTCCATTGCCTTGCACTTGTTTGGCGACAGCGACTGCCGCGGGCTTGCCGCCGGCCGTGCGACTGGTGACCTTGACCGAAGTGATGCGGTCCAGCAGTTCAGCGCTGTCCGGCTCCGCCAATTCGCTGAACCAGACGTGCGCCGCGGGCTTGCCGCTGGAGTCCTTCTCGACCGAGACCCAGACAAAGTGGGCCCGAGCAGGCGCGGCAGCCAGCAGCAGCGCGCCAACGGCGACGAACGATGCAAGTCGTGTCATAAGGGCTCCGAGGATTGAAGGCGTTGTTACTTCAGCTCGATCAACTCGACCTGCGGCACCTTGGTGCCCTTCGACGTTCCGCCGACAGCCAGCAGCCGCTGATCGCCGTCTGCCACGAGGCGATGAAACGTCCGCGCGTGCTTGAGCTTCGTCGCCTCGTCCCAGGACTTGCCGCTGTCGTTTAGCCGAAACAGGCTGCCGGACGCACTCGTGACGAACAGTCCGGCCTTCGTCCCGATCGCGGACGAGCCGAAGCCGTCAAAGCCCTGGCCGGGAATCGCCGGGCCCTTGCTCCAAGCGTTCGTCTGCGGATCGTAGATGTCCACGCCCAGCGTGACTTCGTTGCTGTCGTCCATGCCGCCGATGGCGTAAACCTTGCCCGCGTAGCCCGCGACGGCCAGCGCTCGGCGATTGAAGGGAGGCTTGGCGATTTCCTTCCACTGCGGCCGCGCGTCGGCCAGATCGCAGACATACGCCGTTTCGTGCCACTGGCCGCCGGTCTTATCGCCCAATTCCCAGCCGCCGATCACATATAGCCGGCTGCCCAGCACCGCCGCGTCGTGGCTGCTGCGGCCGTGCGGCAGCGGTGCGAGGTCTTCCCACTTGCCATCCTTGGGATCGAAGCGGGCAAAGTCGCTGGTCGAGAACAATTCCCACTTGCCTTCGGCCGATTTGCGAGCCTCCCAGCCGCCGACGCGGTAGAGCTTGCCTCCATAACTCACCATCGCCAGCCCGGTCCGCCGCGGAACTTCGCCGACCAGCTCCCACTTTTGCGGCTGCTTCAGATTCAGCCGCAGCAGCTCTCGGGACTGCAAATCGCCCGAGTACTCGTGCGGCGAGCCCAGGTGGCCGCCAAAGGCATAGAGATAGCCGTCGGCCACGGCTGCGCCGAAGCTGGTGACCGGTTTTTCCAGCGGCGGCAATTCGGAGATTTGCACGTTGTCGGCGGCGTGGGCCGCACCGGCGAGCAAGCAGGCCGCGGCGACAAAGCCGACCGTGAGCAAGGCAGATGGCAAAGACATGTTCGGCCTCCAGAGGTTTGTAGCCGAACTCGCCAGAGTTCGGATGGAGCTGGGAATCCGAATTCTGGCGAATTCGGCTACCGTAAGCGAGGTTCATTACTGCGGGCGCGCGGCAGCGTGCCGGGCGCTGGGAATTGTAACGTCGAAGCGGTTCTCGTCGCCGGCTTCGACTTCCACCGTCAACTTGGAATCGCGGTTGTATTGCGGCGGGATCGGATTGGCGGGGAGCGGCCGGCCGCCGCGCTTGGCGAAGGCGGCCTCGTCGTCGATGGCGAAGCCGAGGTTCAACTCCGCCTCGACTTCGACGCGATTTTGCCCAACGACGGGACCTTCGACCTGCGGTATGCGGTAGCTGCCGTCCCTGACGGCCGCCGACGCAACCGGTCCCTGGTTGGGCGCCGCGGGAATGAACAGGATGCGGCCCTTCGCCAGCGGCTGCCCGCCGACCGTCACCTGGCCGGTGATCGGCGCGCGAGCAGGCCCCGATTCGCCGCAGCCGACCACCGCCGCAAAAAGCAGGCACAGGAACTGGCCACAAAGAACACGAGATCTCACAAGAATGTGTTGAGTCACAGGATCGGATTTCTATTGGTTGGTTTTTCGTGCTTCTCGTGTTTTCTGTGGCTACCGGCCTACGGCAATGCGAGCGCCTCGCCGCCGTCGCGGGTTGCGCCGGCGTCGAGCAGGGTGTGATCGATCGACTGCTGCACGAAGCGTACCGAGCCATCGACGTTCGTCATGTTGACGCCCGCCGCGTGACTGCTGCGGAAGCTGGCCAGCCGCAGGCTGTCGCCGCTCATCGACTGGGCGTTGAAAGGGCCGCGCGTCGTGAAGACGGTGGCCAGCGGATAAGGCGAAGACCAATACGAGAAGCCGCCGCGGACTTGCCCGGCGCACGGGCCGCTCGAGAACAAATAGTCCTTAAACGCCCAGTGGGCTTCGCCGGCGAGGAACGTGTTCGAGGTCCCGTCGGTGATCGACGCGAGGCGGGTTTGCGGCGAAATCGCGTTCGCGATCGCGCCATTGCTCAGGGAATAGGGGTCGCCGGTATTCGTCGAAAAAGCATAAGTGCCCGGAGCCCGGTCGTTGGCGTCGCAGCCGCCGATCGGCACCGAGCGAGCAAACACACACGAGGGACAGAGATAGGTCTTGATCTTCTGCGAGACTGATCGCAGGTTCGCGGGATCGGAGTTGCCTTTCGAGAAATCGTACAGCGAGTACGCGCTTGCCTGTTCCAGGTAAGGCAGGATCGCGGCCAGGCCGCTGCTGCCGCTCAGATCAGGATTGGTCGAGCCCGGCGGCAGATACAGCAGCGCGTCGTGATAGTTGTGAACCGCGAGCGTGATCTGTTTCAGATTGTTCGAGCATTGCATCCGCCGGGCGGCTTCGCGAGCCGACTGCACCGCGGGCAACAGCAGCGCGACGAGCATCCCGATGATTGCGATGACTACCAGCAATTCCACGAGCGTAAATCCGCGCCGAGCCAAGCGCACCATGGTCGAACCCTCCTCGCAACGTGCGGCTGCCGGCGAGACTCGAAGGTCGGCGGCCACGGGGACATAAGCGGTCCACGGCGAAGAAAGCTGGCGTGCTGCATGATTGCGGCGGCTGGCATTCGCAGTTGATACTGAGTCTCAGTTGTGATTGTTCTAGCCGATGGTACCGTTCTGTCAATGGGTTGGGTCTGGCACCGTACGTTTGGGTGGCCCGCTTGGTGATTCGAGTGGCGCTGTTCCCAGCCCGACGGCTCGTCGTAGAGTCTTTCCACAACACGACTTACTGCAATCGCCTGGGATGGTTTCCCGACGTACCCTTCTTGGGAGACGACTCTTCGCCCGACTTCCCTATGCCTCCGGAAAAACCAAAAATCCTGCTCGTCGATGACGACCCGGCGATGCTCCGGCTTTTGGGCAAATGGCTGGAGTCTGACGGCTATGAGGTCCATTGCGCCCACGATGGACGCCAGGCGCGAGAGCTGATCGAGCTGGCGCGGCCTTCGATCTTGATCCCCGACTGGGACGTGCCCGAGCTGGACGGTGTGGAGTTGATGCGCTGGGTTCGCGGGCTGGATTTCGGCCACTACATCTACACCATCTTCCTGACCGCCCGCGGCGACTCAGCGGACATGCTCAGCGGCTTGGAGGCCGGCGCGGACGACTTTCTCAAGAAGCCCGTCGATCGCAATGAGCTGACCGCCCGCTTGCGGGCCGGAGCGCGGTTCGCCGAGCTCGAGCACCGCCTGAGCGCCATCGCCAACACCGACGCGATCACCGGCCTGGCGAACCGGCGCACGCTGTTCGACGACCTGGGCCGCGAATGGCGTCGGGCGCAGCGCTACAACGCGCCGCTGGCCTGCGTGATGCTCGACATCGACTTCTTCAAGCGGATCAACGACCTGCACGGCCACCCGGCGGGCGACGAGGTCATCCGCCAGTTCGGCCGCGTGCTTTCCGAGAGCGTTCGCGCCAGCGACATCGCCGGGCGCTACGGCGGCGAGGAATTCTGCATCGTATTGCCCGAGACCACCGAGCAGCAGGCGCTCAAATGGGCCGATCGCGTCCGCGGCCGCCTCGCCGAGCTGCGTTTTCCTCTCGGCCACGAGAACCTGGCGGTCACCGCCAGTTTCGGCGTCGCCCAGCGGCTGGCCGACACGACCTCGCCCGAGCAGCTGGTCGATATGGCCGACCAGGCCCTGGTCGTCGCCAAGCGGAGCGGCCGCGACCGCGTCGTGGCCTATCAGTCGCTCACGCAGACGGCCGTCTTTGGATCGCACGACGGTGATCCCGCGTCGATCCTGCGACACATCTCGGCCCGCGACGTGATGAGCTCGATCGTCGCTCCCTTGAACCAGAACCACTCGGTCGCCACAGCCGCGAACTTTTTCCTGCGGCTGCGCGTCACGTCGGCGCCGGTGGTGGACGAACGCGGCCAGCTCGTCGGCATTCTCTCCGAGAAGGATCTGATGGCGATCATGCTCGGGCCGAACTGGTGGACCACACCGATCAAGGATGTCATGAAACGCAACGTGGTCTGCTACGAGGAAGACACACCCGCGCTGGCGATTTTTGAGTTCCTCTCGCGGGTCGTCATCCGCGGCGTCGTTATCGTCCGCCAGGGCAGCCCGACGGGCCTCATCACCCGCGGCTGCCTGCTGCGATTCCTCATCAGCCTGCTGGCCGCGCGACGGGTCGAAGGCGTGTTCGGCGAAGTCGATGCCGCCGCCTGCAAGGTGCTCGAACGGATGGGAAATCAGCCGCCAAAGGACCGCATCGCCCAAACTGTCCGCTCCCTGGCGGCCGAGGCCTGCGACATGGAGTGGCGGCTGACTCAGCCCGACGCCGAGCTGCTCCCCTGCGTCGTCGGCGGGGCGTCGCGAATGCAGGAAATGGTGATCGACTTACTGGCCATTTCGCGGTTCGCCAATGAAGGCTTTCCCAGCGGCAGGGGATCCGGCCTGTTGCCGAAACTCATTGTCAAACAAGGACTTACGACGTCAGATCCAAGCAATTCGGCGGGCGGTTCATCGGCGTCGATCGACCCGGATGTTCTCGCTCGCATTTCTTAGCCTGGCGCTCGCGGACAAATTCTTGGAAAACCGCGAACCTCTGGATCGAACCGGCGTCTAAGGGGCAACTGCCGTCCTGGGAGGCTTGTTGACCGGCGATTTGCCTCGCTCGCAGTTGCCAGCAGACCCTCAGGAAGGTAGGCTTGCAGGTTTGGACCAAGTTCCAATCGCGGACGGCCGATACGTCGTCTTACTATTGGAACGCAGTTCCGAAAGAAACTGGTTTCGAGCTTCTTTCCATTTTTCTCACTGCGCGCAACGACCGCAGGGGAGGAACCGATGCGTAACGTCATCAATACCAACATCAACGTAACGACCCTCCGCAATGAGGTTCGCACGATTGTTGCCGGCGTTGTGACCCTGCGCGCCGACTCCCATTCGTTGCGCCTCTATGCCGCGCCAGCACACGGGAGCTGGGCCCATGACGACGGCGATCAGCCGTTTGCCGGCAAACAAAAGCCGGCCCGCATGGGTTCGATGCCCGGTGGTAGCGACCTTACAAGTCGCCCCCGGGAAAGGTCGTCCCGGTGCCGGCGTCCGCGGGTCTCAAGCTGTTTACGGAGATCCTAGGTCCTGGGGCATTTGGCCCCGCCTGATCTTCCAACAGCTTTGACAGCGGACGCCAGCCGAGCGGCCACGCGGTAAATCACCGCGAAAACGCCCTCGCCGCTGCTGCCGCTGATTCCTTGATTCCCGCGCTCGCCCGCACTGGGCCGACTCGCCTCGGCCGCCGCGTGCGATTGCTGCTGTTTCATATATCGATGGGAGCTCCTATGACCACCTTCACGCTGGACACCGACAAGACCGAGCTGATCCGCCTGGTCCGGGCCGCCCAGAAGGGCGACCGGGCCGCGTTCGGTACGCTCTTCGAGCGCTTCGAACGGCACGTGATGGCGATCGCCCTGCGCCGGCTCGGCGACTTCGGCGAGGCTCAGGAGCTCTGCCAGGACGTCTTCATCCAGGCGATGAAGAAAATCCGGCAGCTCCGCGAGCCGGAGGCCTTCGCCGGCTGGCTGCGCTCGATCACCAACCGGATGGCGATCAACCGGCTGGTCCGCAAGGCGCCGGATCACACGGTGGAGGCCGAGACGCTCGACTTCGCCTGCGCCGAGACCCGCACGCCGCTGGCCAACGCGCTGGAGGGCGAGCGGGCCCGCGAGGTCCGCAAGGGCCTCAAGCAGCTGGGCCGGCTCGACCGCGACACGCTCGTGGCGTTCTACGTCCGCGGCCAGTCGCTGGTCGAAATGGCCGATTCGTTCGACGCCCCGGTCGGCACCATCAAGCGCCGGCTGCACGTCGCCCGCAAGCGGCTGGCCAAGCACGTCGAGGCCGTCGCCGCGGTGTAAAGTAGTCCGCTCGCTCCGCGAGCGGATCGTGCGGCCACTGGCTCGCCTGGAAAACCTCAGGGCGGCGGATGACGATTCATCCGCCGCCCGTTTTTTTACCCAGGCTCGCTCCTGTCTCCCGACTCCTGGCTCCTGGCCCAGTGCCGCACAAGACGCCGCAAGCAGTTGGCCCGGCGAGGTAAGGATAATTCCCATTGGGCTGGCGATTTTTCAGTGCCCCATTTCCTGCTGCCCTGACACAACTTCCCACCGCACCGCGAGTTGCGCCGCGCGAAAGCTCGACAAATGCGTGAGCGTTTGAAGTGTTAGAGAGCCCTCCGCGGAATTATCCTAACCGTCGCACCATATTCAGTACAGGCGTACATTTTCCCCTTGCGATCCTCCACTGCCAGGGTTCAGGGTTCAGGGCAGCAACGGGTATTCGCCGGCGCATTGCCACAATTGTATAGATGCGCCAGCCTGGCGATTTATTCCCGCCAGAATCCAGATTCTCTGAAAACTCCCTCTCCCTCTGGGAGAGGGTCGGGGCGAGGGTCTAACGCCGTGGTCGGTGAGCACGGGCGTGCGGCAAGCCAAAACCCTCTCCTAACCCTCTCCCAAAGGGAGAGGGGACCAGAGGCGCGCGGCTGGCCGAGCCGGTTGTGTCACCCAACGCTCTACGCTGCATGCTGGCAGTAAAATCCGATGGTCGGCTGTCGATTCGGCGATCGCGCGAACGACTATCTCGCGGGAGAAGGCTTGCCGTCGCCCCTTTGGGAGAGGGATGGGTCTACCGACTCGCAAATCGCTGATGGATTCGCCCTAGCCAAACGGTTGCAGCTCGTTCGTTATGTTCACAGAAGGCGGGCGAAAGTCCGCCGCGTTGACGAAACGTGGAGAACCATCATGCCGAAGTACTTGTTCATCTTTCGCGAATCCACCGAGAAACGCGCCCAGCCGCCCGCGGAGGAACTCCAGGCTTTGCAGATGGCCTGGTACGAATGGATGCAAAAGTATCAGGCGGCGATCGTCGGCGGCGACGGTTTGCTGCGAACCGGCCGAGTCCTGAAGGCGGGACTCGTGACCGACGGACCCTATGCCGAAACCAAGGAGATCATCGCCAGCTTCTCCATCATCCAGGCCGACGACTACAACACAGCGGTGGAGATCGCCCGCGCGTGCCCGGGCGACTGCCACGTGATTGAAATTCGCGAAATGGGCGGCTATGCGTAGGTCCCGCTTGCCGAGCGGGACCTGGCGCTGCAAAGATGCCCATAAGGCAAGGGGCCGGCAGGAATACCAGGAGATTCCCCGCAATGTCCACTCCTTCGCCGCGCCAGGGCGGATTGCATTCACGCTCGCGGCACTCTTGGCCGTGATGACGCTGGCGGCTCTCTTCTGCGTCGCGCTGGCCAGGCCGACGCGGTTCTGGTCGGAGGCGGTCGTGCTGCTCGTGCTCGTCGGCCTGCTGACGAGCGTTCCGGCGATCGTTTATCGCACTGGTCCCGCGCGGGCTTTTGCCGTCGGCTTTCTGGTCTTCACCCTCGGCTTTTTTCTGGCGGCCCTCATCAGCCGCGAGCGGCTCTTTCGCGACCCGGGCGGCCGCGCTAGCGACCAATTCGTGAGCAGCCACCTCGGGACCTGGCTGTTCGCAAAAATCCACCCCAACAACTTTCAGCCGTTGACCAGCATGACGGGCCTGGGAATGTCCATCGGCTTCGATAGCGGAACGGGCAGCACCATCACCATGGTGCCAGACGGCGGCACCGTCACCATGATGCCCGGCAGGGGCATGACGATGACCCTGCCCAAGTACGACCCCGCCCGGTTCCTGGAGATCGTCCACGCCGCTGCGCCCTCCTCGCCGGCATCGCCGGCGGAATGATGACGCAGCTCCTCTACGCCACACGGAAGCGCGAGCCTGGCCCCTGACTCCTGACCCCTGACTCCCACGGCCGACTGAACGCCGATTGCGATTGCGAGCTTCGGCCGATCGTCGATTGAGCGCCCTGCTTGAGTAGGTTTGTTCTCAACGACTACTATCAAGGGCGGACCGCCACTTCTCCTGGTTCGGGCAGCCACATGGCCACTGCTCGGGTTTCGCCCGTTGATAGCAAATGGCGGCTGCGATTCTCGCTGGGCGGGATGATGTTCACGTTTGTGTTGGGCGTGAGTATTGGCTTGGCATACTGGCGCTCAGAAAAGGTTTCATTTGCCGGTGCGATGTTGGCGAGCTTCACGACCTGGCTGGTGATCGGTCTCTTTCAACGGATCTCCTGCGAGTTACCTCAGCTCAATCAATTCAGGGGTTTGCCTCTGGAGCTGCAGTGGGGATTGCTGTTTCGGACTTTGATTCCGGTGTGGAGTTTGGTTCTGCTCGCAATGGTCGGGGCCTGCGAAGTCGCTCGGAAATTCAACCAGCTTGCCTCGTCGTGGCCCGTCTCGCTCGGCAACGTCTTGTTTTACCTGGCGATTATCGGCGTCTATTGGCAGCCGCAAGCAAAGCCGGCTGAGCAGCCTTGGCGAGTGCAAAGCACTCGGGCGATCGTCTCGCTCATCTTGCTCATCATCGGAGTCTATTGGACGGCGGCAATACTGTCCGGCGGCTACGAGATGTTCCAGAGCGTTTACATGGGCATTCATCGGATGGAGCTGGCTCAACCGACAACGTGGGCCGGACGGCCGTTCCAGTCAGCACCCCTGACATTCAGTTCAGCTGCGCGAGAGCAGATGGATTCTCAGTTGGCGTGGGCAGTGATCCTGCAAGCGATTGCCAGCGGAGCCAGTTTGCTGATGTTCTGTTTTTGGCGGTCTCGACGGCGATTGTGGCTCGTGTTCTTTGTCTTGTGGATCGGTTGTCTCGCTGCCGCAATGCCGTTTGTCCGAGCAGCATGGTCTGTCGGCCCCTCCGAGTTGTTGCCTTGGCCGATGGCGCCGATCTTCAGCTTGCGCTGGGAGGAAATGGCCCTGTTCGCCGTGCTGGTCGCCAGCGTTGTAACGGCGGCAAGTCTGCAATTAACCTGTGTGCCGGTTATCGACGAAGTGCTGGTCAGCGGCAAAGGAAGTTCCCAGCCGGCCAGTGCATTTCACGAGACGCTTGGCGTTATCGGCTTCGGGCTTTGCGCTTGTGTGATTGCGACGGGCCGCTTCATCGTGACGAATGTCGGGTCACTGGCTTGGTCGGCGTCGGCACCATCGTGGATGACATGGCCACAGGCAATCTGGGTGGCGACCGTGAGGATCTGTGAGGATTACGCCATTTACCCGCCGCAAGAAATCATCGTTCTCGCGACGGCCGTCATTTTGTTGCGTTGCCTTGTACGCCGATGCCGCTGGCCGCAGTCGTCGCTCGTATGGTTCATAGAACCGCAAAAGTTCATTGCCCTTTGGATCGTACTGCTGATCAACATTGCGACAATTGCCCC
>DASRJB010000376.1:0-4472 GCA_035649715.1 Pirellulaceae bacterium | reverse complement strand
GACTTTCTCGACCCAGCCGCACCGTCGCTGGCCCGCACTCTCAAGGCCGCCGGCTATGCCACTGCGCATTTCGGCAAGTGGCACCTGGGTGGCGGCCGCGACGTGACGGATGCCCCGAAGTTCGCGGCCTATGGCTTTGACGAACACGCGGGCACGTGGGAGAGCCCGCAGCCGCACGCGGACATAACGGCCAAGGACTGGATCTGGTCGCCGGAGGATAAGGTCAAGCGGCACGACCGCACCGCGTTCTTCGTCGATCGGGCGCTCGACTTCTTGAAGCGGCACCACGACCAGCCCTGCTACATCAACCTGTGGCCCGACGACACGCACACGCCCTGGGTGCCCTCGGACGAGCAGGTCGGCCCGCAGCCGGCGACGTTGCCCGAGCAGCAGCGGAAGTTTCGCGCGGTTCTCGTCGAATTGGACCGCCAGGTCGGGCGATTGCTGGACGGCATCAAGGAGCTGGGCCTGGATGAACGCACGCTGGTTCTGTTTACCAGCGACAACGGCGCTCTGCCGACGTTCGGCGGCGAGCGGAGCAAGCCGTATCGCGGCGGCAAGCTGAGCCTCTACGAAGGCGGCATTCGCATGCCGTTCATCGCTCGCTGGCCCGGCCGCGTGCCGGCCGGGCGGACGGACGATCGAACCGTGCTCGCGGCTGTCGATCTCTTTCCCAGCCTGTGCAAGCTGGCCGGTGCGGCACTGCCCGAGGGCGCGGCGTTTGACGGCGAAGAGCTGAGCGGCGCCCTTTTGGGTACGCCGGCCGCGCGAAGGCAACCGCTGTTTTGGGAGTACGGCCGCAATGAAACGGCGTTTGCCTATCCGCAAGGCCGCGACCGCAGCCCTCGCCTCGCAATTCGCGAGGGACGGTGGAAGCTGCTCGTCAACGAGGACGGAAGCGGTCCGGAGCTTTATGACCTGCAACTCGACGCAGGCGAAACGAAGAGTGTCGCCGAGCAGCAGCTGGAGCTCACACGGCGACTGAGCGACGCCGCTGTGACCTGGCGAAAATCACTGCCTTGAGGAGATTAGCCGCGGATTACCACGGATGACACGGATGGAGCAAGGTGCGTTCGATCCGTGTCATCCGCGCAAATCCGCGGCTTCAAATCTGGCCTACTCCTCTTCCTCCGGGTGGAGCGTGGCCTTGCTGATGACTTCCTGCTGGATGTTGCCGGGCATGACGTCGTAGTGGGCGAACTCCATGGCAAAACTACCCTGGCCGCCGGTCATGCTGGAGAGCGTGCGGGCGTAGGTTGTGACCTCGCGGAGCGGGACCTCGGCGAACACCGTCTGGTAGCCGCCGCCGGCCGAGTCGCTGCCCTGCACGCGGCCGCCGCGGCTGCTCATGTCGCTGTAGACGTCGCCGACGTTCGACTCCGGCACCGTGATTTCCATTTTCACGACCGGTTCCAGCAAGGCCGGCCGGGCCTGCTGGAAGACGTTGCGGAACGCCATCGAGCCGGCGATTTTGAACGCGGCTTCGGAGCTGTCCACGTCGTGGTACTTACCGAAGTGCACTTCGACAGCCACGTCCTGAACCCTGTAGCCAGCGATGACGCCTTTCTCCATGCGGTCCTTGAAGCCCTTTTCGACGGCAGGCAGGAAGTTGCTGGGAATCGTGCCGCCGACGACCGAGTTGATCCAGACGAAATTGTGATGGTCGTCGTAGTGGAATTCCTTGAAGTGCGGGAAGCGATCCTTGACGCAGTATTCCTCGGGCTTGGTGCCGCGGGGGAATGGAAACATGCGGATGTGGACCTCGCCGAACTGGCCGCGGCCGCCGGATTGCTTCTTGTGGCGGTAGCTGCCTTCGGCGGTTGTCTGAATCGTCTCGCGGTAGGCGATCTTGGGCGGCTTGGTATCGACGTCGAGCTTGTCGCGGCGGTGCAGCCGCTCGCGGATGATCTGCAGGTGCAATTCGCTCATCCCGGTCATCACCAGCTCTTTGGTCTGGGCGTCGCGGTCGAGTTTGAAGGTGGAGTCTTCCTCGACGATCTTGTGCAGCGAGACCGAAAGCTTGGCTTCGTCGTTGCGGGCCTTGGGCGTGACGGCCAGGCCGACCATCGGCGTGGGGAAGGCGATCTTGGGCAGCTCGGCCACGCCCAGCGAAGTACCCGTATGGAGGTCTTCCATCTTGGCAATGGCGACGATTTCCCCCGCCGATGCGAAATCGATGGGTTTGGTCTCACCGCCTTGCACCTCGAGCAGCGGGCCGAGCTTCGTGCCCTTGCGCGAGCTGGTCGTGGGCACCGTCTCGTCCTTCTTCATCGTGCCGCTATACATGCGGATGTAGCTCAGCTTCTGGACGAACGGGTCGATGCGGGTCTTGAAGACCTGGGCCACCAGCGGCCCGGCGGGGTCGGGCTTGATCTCGAATTCCGCCCCGTCCTTCTTCGCCGTCCGCGGCACAGCCGACGGAGGCAGGGAGCAGGCCAGCAGGCCGTCGAGCAGTTCGGCCAGGCCGACGCCCGTCTTGGCCGAGCAGCAAAGGATCGGCACCAGCGTGCCCTTGGCGACCGCCTGCACGATCAGGCCGGTGAGCTGTTCGTGCGACGGCTCCTCGCCTTCGAAGTACTTCATCATCAGCTCTTCATCGACCTCGACGATCGACTCGATCAGCGAGGTGTGAATCTCGGCGGGACTGATGAGGGCGCCCTTGGCCTCGCCGGGCTTGAGCGTGCTGGCGACGCCTTTGAAATCGGCTCCGTGGCCGATCGGCACGTTGAACAGCACGCACTGGTTGCCGAAGGTGTCGCGAATCCGTTCGATCAGGGCCGGGAAGTCGAGGTTATGCTCGTCGAGCTTGTTGATGATGATGATTCGCCCCACGCCGGCCTTTTCGGCTTCCTTGAAGACGCGGCGGGTGTTGACCTCGATGCCGCTGTGGGCGTTGATGACGATCACCGCGGTATCGACGCCGCGGAGGGCCCCGATCGTCTGGCCGATGAAGTCGGCATAGCCCGGCGTATCAACGACATTGAACCGCTTGCCGCCGTGCTCGAAGTGGATGATGCTCGACTCGATCGTCCGCTTGTGCGCCTTCTCCTCGGCGTCGAAGTCGCAGATGCTGGTGCCGGCATCGACGCTCGGCTCGCCGGAAACCGCGCCCGTCTTGACCAGCAGCTTGTCGGCCAGCGACGTTTTCCCCGAGGCGCCGTGGCCGCAGAGTGCAATGTTGCGGATGTCTTCCACTTTGTGCTTCGCCATGCCCGTTGTCCTTTAGTCGTTCGTAGAGCAAGCGTCCCCGCTTGCTCAGGCTTGAATTGGTAATTGGGATGGACAAGCGAGGACGCTTATCCTACGGCAGACCCCTCCCGCGCTGCCGCCAGCGCTGCGGGTAGCGTCAGAGTGCCTTCATAAAGCGCCCGGCCGATGATGCAGCCGGCCAGGCCGAGGGCGGCCAACTTGCGTACGTCTTCGGCCGTGGTCACGCCGCCGGAGGCAATTACGTCGCACTCGGCGGCTGCGTTCATTTCGCCCATCGCCGCGAGGTTGGGACCTTGCAGCATCCCATCCTTGGCGATGTCGGTGTAGATGACCGCCGCCAGCGGTTCGCCGGCGAACTGGCGGGCCAGCTCGACCGCGCTGGTCGTGCTCGTTTGCAGCCAGCCGTCGGTGGCGACCAGGCCGTTTTTGGCGTCGATACCCAAGGCCAGCTGCCCCGGAAACCGCCGGCAGACACCGCGAAACCAGTCCGGCTCTTTGAGCGCCCGCGTGCCGATCACCAGCCGCGACAGGCCGAGATTCAAGAGCCGCTGGATCGTGGCCTCATCGCGAATACCGCCGCCCAGCTCGCAGGGAATCTCGACAGCCGCCAGGATTGCGAGGGCGGCCGGCAGGTTGGCGCTGCTGCCGTCCTTGGCCCCGTCCAGATCGACGAGGTGCAAGCAGGTCGCGCCTTCGCGGACGAAGCGGCGGGCCATTTCAGCCGGGTCGTCGCCGTAGACCGTCTGGCGCTGGTAGTCGCCCTGCCGCAAGCGCACGCACTTGCCGCCGCGGAGATCGATCGCCGGCCAAATCTGCATCGTCGCCCACCACATTCGCACACGGTTAAGGACCGGTGAGTTTTGGAATATGGCACAGCCCACCGGCGAAAGCAACCCGAAGCGCCAGCGAGGGAATCAACGCGGCAGCTATTACATTTCCGCAAAGTTCTTCAGAATCCGCAGGCCGTCGGCCTGGCTTTTTTCCGGGTGGAACTGCGTGGCGAACAGGTTCTCGCGCCACACGGCGGCGCAGAACGGTCGGCCGTATTCGGCCTCGATCGCGATCAGGCTGCGATCCTCGGGTACGACGTGGTAGGAGTGCACGAAATAGAAGAACGCCCCGTCGGCGATGCCGGCCAGCGGCGGCGCGGGCCGCAGGAAGCTGCCGCGATTCCAGCCCATGTGAGGCACCTTCATCTCGGGCGGCAGATCGAACCGCACGCACTTGCCGCGAAGAATGCCCAGGCCTTCGAACTCGCCCCC
>DASRJB010000375.1:0-4412 GCA_035649715.1 Pirellulaceae bacterium | reverse complement strand
CACAACTCCACTAGCCGCCGTCGCCTCCGGCTCCGGGTTAAACGACTCACAAAAAAAGATGACCTCTACTCGACTCCTCGCGATCCGTGCCATCCGCGGTCGCTTCCTCTGCGCGGCGCTGGTGACCCTGACGGCCGCCGCCGCGCCCGCCGCGGATGTGCCGAAGAAGCCGCACGTCATTTTTCTCTTCGCCGACGATCAGCGGGCCGACACGATCGCCGCGCTGGGCAACCCGCACATTCAGACGCCCAACCTCGATACGCTGGCCAAGCGCGGCATGGTTTTTCGCAACGCCTACTGCCTGGGGGCGAACGTGAGCGCGGTCTGCACGCCCAGCCGCAACATGCTCCTTTCCGGCCGGGCCTACTTCCGCTGGACCGGAGCGCAGGCGCAGCCCGAGCTGGCGAACTTCCCCACCGCGATGAAAGCCGCCGGCTACGAGACCTATCACCACGGCAAGCGCGGGAATACGTCGCCGGCGATCCAGGCCCTTTTCGACCACAACCAGTACGTGGTCGATCTCGACGACCGCACCAGCGGCGAGCCCTGCCGCACAATCGTCGATGAGGCGATCCGCTTCCTGAAGGAACGCCGCAGCGAGAAGCCGGTGTTCATGTACCTGGCGTTCAGCAACCCGCACGACCCGCGCGTCGCCGCCGAAAAGTACCTCGCGCTGTACGAGCGCGACAAGATTCCGCTGCCCAAGAATTACCTGCCGCTGCATCCCTTCAACAACGGCGAACAGTTCGTGCGCGACGAGCTGCTGGCGGAGTTTCCGCGGAGCGAGGCCGAGGTCCGCCAGCACCTCCATGACTACTACGCAGTGATTTCCGCGATGGACCACCACGTCGGCCGGTTCTTCGCCGCGCTGAAGGAGCTTGGCCTCTACGACAACACGATCTTTGTCTATTCCGCCGACCACGGCCTGGCGATCGGCAGCCACGGGCTATTCGGCAAGCAGAACCTCTACGATGACGGCATGAAGCCGCCGCTGATCTTCGCCGGCCCGGGAATCCCTCGGGGCGAAACGCAGGCGCTGGCCTATCTGCTCGACATTTTCCCGACGGTCTGCGATCTGGTCGGCAGCGAGATTCCCGCCGGCCTCGACGGCAAGAGTCTCAAACCGGTGATCGAAGGCCGCTCGGCCGGCGTGCGCGGCACGCTGTTTCTGGCCTTTCGCGACGTGCAGCGAGCCGTCCGCGACAGCCGCTGGAAGCTGATCCGCTACCCGCAAGTCAATGTGACGCAGCTCTTCGACCTCCAGAACGATCCGCACGAAATCACCAGCCTCGCCGACAAGCCGGAGCACGCCGAGCGGATCAAGTCGCTCACCGCCGAAATGGAGCGGTGGCAAAAGGAGCTCGGCGACAGGGCCCCGCTCACTGTCGCCAGCCCGCAGGACCCCAAGTGGGATCCCAGCCAGCGTCCGCCGCCGGCGCCGAAAAAGAAGAACAAGAAGTAGCGGCGAGTTCACGGCAGTTTTAAGATGAGTTTTCCCGCCGGGCGCTGCTGCGCCGTCCCCCCACCGCCTACGACTCGGAACGCCCATGATGATGCCCGCGCGTGCCTTCGCTTCGGCGCTCTCCCTGACGGCCCTGGTGGCGCTAGCCGCTTCGGCCGCCGAGCCAAAGATCAGCTTCACCAGGCAAATCAAGCCGATCCTGGCCAGCCGCTGCCTGGCCTGCCACGGGCCGGACGAGAAAGAGCGGCAGGCCGACCTGCGGCTGGACGTGCGCGAGATGGCGGTGCCGGCGGTCATCAAGCCGGGCGACGCCGAGCACAGCGAAATGATCTTCCGGATCACGACAGACGACGCCGAATCGCACATGCCGCCGGCGAAGGCGAAGAAGCCGAACGTCTCGCCGGACGAAGTCAAGCTGATCCGTCAATGGATCGACCAGGGCGCGGAATACGACGCCCACTGGTCATATATGCCGCCCAAGCAGCCGAGCGTGCCTCAGGTCAAGCGGACAGATTGGCCGGCCGGCCCGATCGACAGCTTCATCCTGGCCAAGCTTGAAGCCCACAGCCTCACGCCCGCGCCGCCGGCCGACAAGCGGACGCTGCTCCGCCGCTTGAATTTCGACGTCGTCGGCCTGCCGCCGACGCCCGAGGAGCTGGCCGATTTCGAGGCCGACACCAGCGCGCAGGCTTACGAAAGGGTCGTCGATCGGCTGCTGGCCTCTGAGCACTTTGGAGAGCGGATGGCGCTCTATTGGCTCGACGTGGTGCGGTACGGCGACACCGGCGGCTATCACAGCGACAATCACCGCGACGTGAGCCCCTACCGCGACTACGTGATCGCGGCCTTCAACCAGAACAAGCGTTTCGACCAGTTCACGATCGAGCAGCTCGCCGGCGATCTCTTGCCCGAGGCCACCATCGAGCAGCGGATTGCTTCGGGCTACAACCGCCTGTTGCAAACGACCGAGGAGGGCGGTGCTCAGCCCAAGGAATACGCGGCCAAGTACGCCGCCGATCGCGTGCGGAACACCTCGGTGATCTGGCTGGCCTCGACGATGGGCTGCTGCGAGTGCCACAGCCACAAGTTCGACCCGTTCACGCACCAGGATTTCTACCGCTTCGCCGCGTTCTTTGCCGACGTCGCCGAGAAGGCAGTCGGGCGGCAGGACCAGACGAAGCTGCCGACGGCTGAGCAGGCTGAGCAGCTCCAGAGACTCGACGCGGAGCTGGGAGCCGCGAAGGCCGAGTTCAACGCCAAGACCCCGGAGCTGACGGCGGCCCGCGAAAAGTGGGAGGCCGAGATGCTGGCCGACCCGGCGAAGGGCTTGCCGGCTGAAGTCGCGGTGGCCCTCAAGGCCGCCAAGGACAAGCGGACGCCCAAGCAGGAGGAAGCGATCGAGGCCCATTTCCGCAAGCAGCTGCCCGAACTGGCCGCTGTGCGCGACAAGATCGCCGCACTCGAAAAGCAACGGGTCGCGGTTGATGCCGAAGTTACCTCCACGCTGGTCTCGATGTCGGTTGCGCCGCGGACGATGAGGGTGCTGCCCCGCGGCAACTGGCTCGACGACAGCGGCGAGATCATGCAGCCAGGCGTGCCGGCGTTTCTGAACAGTAGTCCTCACGCTCCGCGTGAGGAATCCGTCTCGCGGAGCGAGACGACTACTGTCCGCCCAACGCGCCTGGACCTGGCCCGGTGGATCGTCGCCTCCGAAAACCCGCTGACGGCCCGCGTCTTCGTCAACCGCTTGTGGAAGCTCGCCATGGGCCGGGGCATCGTGCGCTCGCTCGAAGATTTCGGCTCGCAAGGCACGCCGCCGACGCATCCGGAATTGCTCGATTGGCTGGCGACCGATTTTCAAGCCAGCGGCTGGGACGTGAAGCGGGCCCTCAAGCAGATCCTGATGTCGCGAACGTATCAGCAGTCGTCGGCGCCGGGCAAAGAGGCCCTGGCCAAGGACGCCACGAACGAGCTGTTCAGCCGGCAGAATCGTTTCCGGCTCGACGCCGAGCTGGTCCGCGACAACGCGCTGGCGGTCAGCGGCCTGTTGGTCGCCAAGGTCGGTGGCCCGAGCGTCAAGCCGTATCAGCCGGCCGGTTATTGGCAGTACCTCAACTTCCCCAAGCGCGAGTGGGAAAACGACAAAGGAGAGAGCCAGTACCGCCGCGGGTTGTATACGTATTGGCAGCGGACGTTCCTGCATCCGAGCCTGGCGGCGTTCGACGCCCCCAGCCGCGAGGAGTGCACGGTCGATCGCCCCAAGAGCAACACGCCTCAGCAGGCGCTGGTGCTGCTGAACGACCCGACCTACGTCGAAGCGGCCCGGGCCCTGGCCGGGCGCGTGCTGACCGAAAGCGGCCCGGCCGCGGTCGAGCGGATCGAATTCGCGGTTCGGCAGACGCTGACGCGCGCGCCGCGGGCCGAAGAGACCAGGCTGCTTACGGCGCTGGTGGAAAAGCACCGGCAGGAATTCGCCGCCGACGCGGCCGCCGCGCAGAAGCTGCTGGCCGTAGGCGACCTGAAATCGCCCGCCGCGCTCGACCCCGCCGAGCTCGCCGCCTGGACCAGTGTCTGCCGCGTGCTCTTGAATCTGCACGAAACGATTACGAGGAACTAGGATGCCTGCCATTCCGCATTCCGCACTCCGCACTCCGCATTCGCTTGTCGCCCGTCGCACTTTCCTGAGCCGCACCGCGTGTGGGATCGGCTCTGCGGCACTGGCTTCGCTGCTGTCGAGCCGCTCGTGCGGCGCGGCGGAAGGCCTGCCGGCCAGCCGCGGCGCAATCAGCCCGCTGCACCGGGCGCCGAAGGCCAAGCGTGTGATCTTCCTGACGATGGCCGGCGGGCCGTCTCACCTGGAGACGCTCGATTACAAGCCCCAGCTGGCTGAGATGCACGGGCAGCCGATGCCCGAATCGTTCACCAAGGGGCAGCCGATCGCCCAGCTCCA
>DASRJB010000374.1:0-3966 GCA_035649715.1 Pirellulaceae bacterium | reverse complement strand
GGGATTTTCACCTCGGGCATGTCGCTCGGCCGGCCGGGCGAGCGCCGGAGCACGGCTTCGACCCGCGCCAGCAGCTCCTTCACGCTGAACGGCTTGACCACATAGTCGTCCGCCCCGGCCCGCAGGCCCTCCACCCGGTCGCTCTCTTCGCCGCGGGCCGTGAGGATGATCACCGGCTGCGTGGGCCGCGTGGCGCGGACAGCGCGGAGGATTTCCAGTCCGCCGCGGCCCGGCAGCACCAGGTCGAGCAGCAGCAGGTCGTACTGCTGCCGCACGGCCATCTCGTGCCCCAGATCGCCGTGGCCGGCCTCCAGCACGCCATAGCCCTTGAACCGCAGCGCATCGACGATCCCGCGGCGAATCGCGGAATCGTCTTCGACGGTCAAAACGGTTTTGGACATCGGTTGGTCGGTTGGTCGGTGGTCGGTGGTCGGTCGGTCCGTGGTCGGTCGGTCCGTGGTCGGAAACTTCGGCATACCCCCACCGACTTACCGACCACCGACCACTGACCTACCGCCCCTGCACTACGCCCGCATTCGGCAGAGCCGTATAGACCTCGGCCGGAGCCAGGCCCAGCCAGGGGTCGCTGCGCGGCGTGAGGAACAATTCAGCATAGACCCGCTCGTTGAGCGTATCCACGTCGGGCCGGTAATTCCCGGCCATCAGCCACTCGTGAATCTGCCGGTGGAAGCGGTATTCGTTCTTCATGCTGTCCAGGGCGATCGACGATTCCAGTGTCTGCACCAGCCGCACCAGCGGATCCTCGACCCGCCGCTTGGTGATCGCCAGCCGGCCGGCGATCGCCGCATTGGGGTTCTCGCTGCGAATCAGCTCGCGGCTGCTGTTGTCGATCCGCGCTTCGCCGGCGTGCAGCGCGGCGATGGCCTGCCAGACGTTGTCGTCGTCCAGCTTCGTCGGATCGGACGAGAGCGGCAGCGCGGCCGCCAGCAGGGGACGCTCGATCTCAACTTTGGGTCGAGCCACAGCCGCCGCGACGTTGGCCGCGGGCGGACCGGCCTTTCGAGCAGCAGCAGGCTGCGGAGCCACAGCGGCCGTCGCCAGCGTCCCCGCCTGCACGCGGGCCAGGTCCGCGGCAAATCGGTCGCTGATCACCAGAAACTCGCGGGCGTGATACTCGGCCAGCAGCGGCTGCCGCTCCTCAGGGGACAGCGCCGCGACATTGCGGGCGACTGGCAGTGCCTCGCTGAGCTTCGCCAGGAAGGCTTGCGGGCCGTAGAGCCCAGGCAGCGCCTCGACCACTTCGCCATCCGGGGTCAGCACATAGTGGATGCTGTTGCCCGTGATCGTTCGCTCCAATTTGCGGCCGTCGCCAAAGTCGATCGTCACCCGCGGAACCGGCCGCACGCTCTTCCAGTGCAGGATGTAGTTCTCGCGCAGGAATTTCGAGATCTCTTCGTTGGCGTACAGCGTCGTGCGGAAGAACCGGCTGTTGGCGCACGAGAAATCCTCGTTCAGGTTGCCCAGCATCCGCAGGCTCAGGATCGGCTTGCCGCTCTTAGTGGCTTCGGCCTTGGCCTGCTCAAAATCGGTGTACCAGTACAGCCGCGAGCGGGTGCAATAGCGCTGCATGCCAACCTGGTCGATGATGTTGTCGAGCCGGGCCAGCTGCCGCTCGGCATAGCGGATGTGGTAGGGGCTCTCCTCGGTGGCCGGGGCCGCGATCGCGGCCTTCAGCCTCTCCTCGACGCCGGTGCGAATCCGGAACAGCTCGTCGAGCGACGCCGGTCCACCCTTGCGGAGCTCTTCGATGGGCGCGGGGCCCGCCGGATAATCGAGGATCGATCCCAGCACCTGCTTTTCCAGCGATTCAGCCGCGGGCGTGCCGCCGGCCGCCGCAAGGATCGCCACGAATGCCAAACTGAACAACGTGAATCGACGCATGTTTTGGCCTCCTGTTATCAAAGCCTTGCCCTTTTGGCCTCTTCGGCGAATCCTACGTCTCCCACCAGCCGTGGGGTGTAAAGCGTTTGTAACCACCGGCAATGCGGGTTTTTCGTAACGAATGGACGCGGCTGGGTTACAATGAAATCGATGAGGGAACACGGGCAGGCACGGCGGGAGGACCGTATGAGGCAGTTGTCGTGCACTCTGGCGATGAGCGGGCTGCTCGCGCTGGTGCTGGGTTGCGAGGAATTCGACGCAAGCCCGCCCGTGGCCAAGGCGCCGGCGCCAGCTCCCAAGCCGGTTCAAAAGCCTACCAAGCCCAAGCCGGCCGCGACCAGCAATCGCAAGGGACCGGGCGGGCAGCCCTCTGTCGAGGAATTGCAGAAAGAGCTCGACATCATCTCGAAGGCCTACGATGCCTCGCGGCAGTCGGGCGGCCTGTCACCACGCGAATTCACGCCGGGCGGCGATCCCTATTCGGCGGCGAGCCCCAGCAGCGGCGGCTCGCGTTTCACCGGGCTCGCGTACGGCCAGACGGAAGAGGCGGCCGTCGGCAAGATCGCGACGGCGATCAAGGAAAGCGTGGAGCTGTCGCCGACGCTGGTCGTCTGGATCATCGACCGCACGCCGAGCGCCCAGCGGCTGATGTCGCAGGCCGCCCGCGCGGCCCAGAACTACTACGATTCGCCCGACGTGAAGGCTTGGGCTCAGGCAGCCAACCAGCCACTGCTGACCGCGGTCGTCACCTACGACGAGCAGGTGACTTTCGCCCTCGATCCGCCCACGGCCGACATCCAGCAGATTCACACCGCGTTCCGCTCGGTCCAGGCCACGGAAAGCAACCGCGAGAAGACTTGCACGGCGATCAAGGAGGCGCTGGAGAAGTATCAAAGCGTCCGCATGCGGGACCGCCGCGAGGTGCTGCTGGTAGTGATTACCGACGAAGCGGCGGACGACCGACCGGTGGCCGACGACGTGCTGGCGCTGGCCCGCCGCAATGCGATTCCGATCTATTGCCTGGGCCTGTCCGCGCCGTGGGGGCAGACCAACCCCTTTGCCAAGGATCCCAAGGCGGTCGATCCCAGCGCCGACGATTCCACGCCGACGTTTGGTCCCGAGTCGGTAGCCTCGGAACGGGTCGATATCTCGGGCTGGGGCAGCGGCTACTCCGGCCGGGCTACGGAGCTGATCGACTCCGGCTTCGGACCGTATGTGCTGGAGCGCATTTGCCGGGGCAGCCGGGGCAAGTTTTTCGCCCTCCGCGGCTCATCGAGCGGTGGCGGCGTCAACCGCGATTGGCCCACCGGCAGCGAGGCGCGGTTCGATGAAGGCACTTTGAACAAGTACGCACCCGACTATGTGTCGGAAGCCGAGTACCAGAAGCTGCTGGGTGAAAACAAGGCCCGCGCGGCACTGGTGGCCGCGGCGAGGCTGCCGCGGGTGGTCGTCGATGGGAGTCCCTCGGCAAATTTCCCGAAGCAGGCCGAGGCCCAGATGGCCCGCCAGCTCAGCCAGGCGCAGCAGTTCGCGGCCAAAAACTCGCCGCCGGTCGATCAGCTTTACGAAGCGCTCGCGCCGGGCGAGTCCGACCGCGAGAAGCTGACCAGCCCGCGGTGGCAGGCCGAGTACGACCTGGCGATGGGCCGCGTCTGTGCGATCAAGGCCCGCCTCGACGGCTACAACTCGATGATCGCCGCCCTTAAGCGGGGCAAGACGTTCAAAAACGAAGGCAGCTCGCTGTGGGTGCTCGAGCCGGCCGATGCCTACGAGACGGAGAGCACGATCAAGCGGCTGGCAGACCGCGCGAAGATGTACCTGGAGCGCGTGCAGCGCGAACATCCCGGCACACCCTGGGCCGCTATCGCCGAGGAAGAGCTCCGCGCCCCGCTGGGGTGGACCTGGCGCGAGTCTTGAAGCGCTGTAGGGAACGCCCTCTGTGGCGTTCCGAGTCAGGAGTCGGGGGTCAGCGGGACGATTTCGTCGCCGACAGTGATCGTTCCCCCTTCGAGGATGCAGCACCTCAGGCCGCCGCGGCCTTTCAGGGCGGGCAAGATGAGAGGA
>DASRJB010000373.1:0-2908 GCA_035649715.1 Pirellulaceae bacterium | reverse complement strand
TTGTTGCCGGCAAACTGCCGGTGTTCCCACACGGCCGTGAACGACTCGAACTCGAACTGGGCCACCTGGCAATCCGGTGCATCAGTCGTCTGGCCCTGCTGTCCGTTCACCGCGGGCCCTTTGATGTGCCGGCCGCCAACCGACGAGACCCGCTTGGGGAATTTTTCGTCGGTCCACATCAGAATCTGGTCCATCCAGTGGATGCCCCAGTCGCCGAGCGTGCCGTTGGCATAGTCGAGGAAGTTGCGGAACCCCTTCGGATGAATCGCCGGATTGTACGGACGCTGCGGCCCAGGGCCGCACCACATATCCCAGTTCAGGCCCGGCGGCGGCTCTTCATTGGGCCGCACCCGTTCGGGGCCGCCGCCGTAATGCACGAAGGCCCGCACCATGCCGATCTTCCCCGCCTTGCCGGACTTCAGAAATTCGATGCCGCTGACGTTGTGCGGCGAGACGCGGCGGTGCGTGCCGACCTGCACCGTCTTGCCCGTGTCGCGGGCTGCCTTGACCATCGCCCGCCCTTCGCGGATCGTGTGGCCGATTGGCTTTTCGACGTAGACATGCGCCCCGCTCTTCACCGCGGCGATCGTGATCAACGGATGCCAATGATCGGGCGTCGCCACGATGCAAATCTCGGGCTTCTCTTTCTCGAGCAACTCGCGGAAGTCGCCATACCGCTTCGGCTGATCGGACGTCTTGGGCCGCAGCTTCTCCTCGGCGATCTTGAGCTGGTTCTCGTCCACATCGCACAGACCCACCACTTCGCAGGCCTCCGACGCCACCGCCTCGCCCAGGATATTCATGCCCCACCAGCCGGTCCCCACGAGAGCCGTGCGATAGCGCTTGGCTTTCTCCTGGGCGTGAACGGCCGGCGCGGCAAGGACGCCCGCGGCTGCTCCGGCGGCCAGCGAAGACTGAAGAAAGTGGCGACGAGTGGGGGACATGGAAAAGCTCCGGGAATAATGGATTGGTCAACTCGGCTGATGCATGCTGTGTCAGATCTTCCTCGCTACGATCCGTGGCTGGGTTTGTTGCGACGGAGCCCGGCTCATCTCTCGGCCGAACTGGATCAGCTCCCAGAGCATCAGGACCAGCGGCCCGCCGGCGAAAATCGCGGCGGCCATGCCGTTGCGTACGACGGCCAGCGCGACGCACGACACGGTGAGGAGCAGCACCAGCCGCAGCAGGCTGTAGCGCAGGGGCGGATTGGATTCGCCGGCCGCGGAGCCATCGGGGCTGGCCAGGACGACGGTGTAGCCGTCAGGATCGCGCAGCCAGCACTCCCAGTGATTCGGGCCGCCGCGGCCATCGGGCGGATTGCGGTGCCGCGGCAGGACGATACGCGGATTGAGTTCGGCGACGCGGTCCATCGCCGCATCGAAGTCGTCGATCTCGAACCACAGCAAGACGCCGTTGCCGTAAGGCTCGTCGTTGACGTCTCCAATCGGCCCGTGATGGTGGTGAACCTCGAAGCTGTGCAGCTGCATCACCAGCTGTCCGCGCCAGATGAGCCGCTCGTATTCCTTGCCGCCATGCGCGCTCTGGCAGCCTAGTAGCCGCTGATACCAGCGGCTGCTCGCTTCCACGTCGGTCACAGCAATCAGCGGTTGAGGCCGCATGGTCGGGAGGCGGGAGTCGAGTGTCGAGAGATTCAATTGCCGAATCGCCGGCGGGGTTCGAGGTTTTCGATCTCGGGCTTTTGCCACCAGCTGATTTGGCATTTAGGCCAGGCCCGGCGCAGCGCCGCAAGCTGCTCGCCATCCAAAGCCAGGCCGCCGATGTAGAGCTGCTCGAGGCGCGGGTGCGCGGCGAGCTGCATCAGGCCCGCGGCCGTGAGGCTGGTCTCGGGCACTTCCAGGATCTGGAGCGATTTCAGTTCGACCAGTGCGCCGGCAGCCGCGTCGTCGATGCCGCGGGCCTGCCAGAGCTTCAGGCGGCAAAGCTGCGGCAGCCCGGCGAGCGCGGCCAGGCCCTTGCCGGTGACCCGCGTGCCGCGAAGGTCGAGCGACTGGAGATTCTGGAGGCCGGCCAGCTCGGCCACGCCCCGGTCGGTCAGGTTCGTGCCCCCCAGGTCAAGCACCTCCAGGCCGCCGATCTGAGCGATCTGCGTCACGTTGAAATCGGTGACGGCGACACTCCACAGGCCGGAGTCGGTCCGCTGCTGGCCGGACACGCTGAGCGACTTGAGCGCGGGCAGGCTCTTGAGCAGCGGCAGGGCCGCGCCGCTCATCTTGTTGCCGCCGAACGAGAGGTGCGCCAGACGCGGCAGCGTGTCGAGCACTTCGAACAGGTCGTCGTTCACTCGGCTGTGGCCAACGTCGAGAAAAGTGAGCTGCGGCATGCCGGCGATGTGCTCGAACAGCGAGCTGGTGACCTTCGTCCCGCGGAGGTTCAGCCGCCGCAGATTCTTCCAGTGCTTGAGGTGGGCGATGCCCAGGTCGGTGACGGATTCGGCATAGTACAGGTCGAGCACCTGAACCCGCTGCAGCGGCGCGAGTCGCTCCAGGCCCTCGTCGGTGATCTTCGTGTACGAGAGGTTGATCGATTCCAGCTGCGGCAGGCGGGCCAGCAGGGCGAGATCGGCGTCGCTGAGCCAGGCGTTGGTAAGATCGACCGCCGTGACTTCGCCGGCCTCGTTGCGAGTGGTGCGAGCCCCGAGCGCGTCCAACTCGGCCAGCACGGCCTGGTCGGCAGCGGCGAGGGGGAGTGGCAGAGCCAGCAGAGCCAGGAACAGCACTCCCTCGCTGGCGCGTCGGGTGGGTGTCATTGGAGCCTCTTCAGCTGCGGCGGCGCTTGGGATCGCTCGAACGGGCGTCGAAGATTACCTCGCACTGCGGCAGGGCGGCGCGAAGCTGCTCGCGGCCCTTGTCGGTATAAAACGTGTGGTACAGGTTCAGCTGGCGCAGCT
>DASRJB010000372.1:0-5036 GCA_035649715.1 Pirellulaceae bacterium | reverse complement strand
GTTGGATCGCCAGTCACTGGAAAAGGGTTTGGCGCCTTGTCGCCATTGCCGTACTTGGAGCATCTTTCATTGGACCGCTCTGCTGTCGATGACCGTGGCCTCGATTCTATCGCCAAGTTGAGGCAGCTCCGCAGTTTGCGGCTGTATTCAACTCGCGTCACCAGAGGCCGCATCGACGCTTTACGCCAAAAGGCACCGCAGTGCCGAGTGCTCGCCGATCACGGTGACTTTGCACCAATGGAATCTGGCGACAAATAGAGCCTGTGGCGTGCGGTTGGGCCCTGGGCGTGAAGAGGAAGCCGCATCCAGAAATAAAAAACGGGGGTCTCTGGCGTCCCAAAAACGTTTTGGATTACGGCAGTGGCCAGGGGCAAGTCAACCACAACCGCGAATCGCGCCAGAGACCCCACGGGCCAGCCGAAGGGTTAGTGCCCAGCCGGAATGGGCCGGGCGTTTCATTCCCTTAGCACCCAGCGCGCCAAAAAGGATCAATGCGGCGGAATGCTGCAGGAATGATCGCAAGCATCTCATAGCTAACGAGTTACGGCGATCGATCTGCCCTCGAATGAAGGCCCAACCACGGGTCGATTGCCAGCCACCAGCTGCTCCTGTTGCGTTTCGCAACAAAAGGGCTACTTCGGGCGTGCCAAGCTAAATCAGCGCCGGGCAGAATTGAGCAGGCACTAATCTCCGCACGCGACCAGCGGCGCGCAGGGCAGGCAGAGCCAAACTTGCGGCTCCAGGTCGCTGGTTGCTTGCGGGACGCCTTGGCAGGCGCTCCGCGCGGCGGGATGCCAGGGAACTGTGCCGTCGTCGAGCCACTTGTCGCTGCTCAACGTGGCGGGCTGGCCCGCGTCGCCTAGCGGCAGACCGCAGCGGCGGGCCAGCCGGCCGCAATACGCGGCAATCGCCGCGAGGCACGCCTCGCGCTGGCTCGTGCCCTCGCCGAAAACGCGGTAGCAGCGGTAACCGATGAGCTGCCACTCGCTGCTGACGGCGATGAGCTGCCGGGCGACCACCTGCCGTTTGCCGCTGGGCAGGCGGCCGATGGCGAGCACAACTTGCTTGTTGGCGTCGTGTGCGTTGAATAACGGCGACAGCTGGTTGCAGTCGCCGAGGCTGAGGCAGGTGCGAAAATAGTCCCCCATCAGAAACACGTCGCGCGGGTCGGCGGCCAGACCGATCTCGACCGGCTGTCCGCCGATATCCGCCGTGGTGTGCTCGCCACGCAGCCAGCGCTGCACGTCGATGCCGGCCGCGGCCGCCTGGGCCAGCCACTGGCGATTGCCCGCCAGCGCGAGCTTGTAGCCGGGGCCGGTTGCCTGCCAGGCCGCGGTCACCTCGCGGAGCAGCTGCCGCGCGGCGTCGTCCATCTCCGCCACCCAGCAAGCGAGGCGGTCCGGAGCGGCCTGCGGATGCGCGGGGAGGGCGAGCGACGTTTCCAGGCGCCAGGCCTCTTCACCCGCTCGGCGCAGCAGGGTCCGCAGCGCTTCGATCGCCCCCATGACCGCCGCCGCGGTCGCCGCCCGGGCCAGCTTCGCCGTCCCCGCCGGCTCGGCCGAGTGCTGGACGCAGAGCCGTTCGTATCGCCGGTGAATATTCTCGCCACAGGACGGATTGGCGGCCAGTTGCCGGGCCAGGTGCACGCGCTCGCCGTGACGGCTCTGCTCGCGCTCCAAGAGCCGCCGCACGGATTTCGGCGTGGCCGCAGGCTGGCCGATGAGCCGCTGCCATGCGGCGAGCTGCTCCAGGCAAGCCTGCGGATCGGCGCTGAGCGAAGCCGAGCCCAGGGGCGATTGGGCGGCGAGCCACTGCTCGAGCGGCCCGGTCATCCACGGGCGGTGCAGCGCCGGCAGCACGCAATCGGAGAAGGCGGCCCGCAGCACGCGCCGCAGCCGCGGCGGCAGCGATTTTGCCGGCCACCGGTCGCACCAGTGCAGCCAGCGGAGGGCGAGCGATTCGTCGGCCCGCGACGCCAGCTCGCCGGCGATATTGCACAGGCTGGCTGGGTCAAGCGGCAGGCCGTGCGCCGCGAACTGGTCGGCCAGACGGCGGACGCGCCCCGGCGGCAGCTTCGATTCGGCCAGCGGCGCGAGCAAATGGTGCTCAGCGGCCCAGGCGACGTCGGCCAGGCCGATGCCGCGGGCCAGTAGCTGGCGAACCGCCGCAAACAAGCGCGGCTGGCGCACGTGTGGCAGCTGGGCGAGAGCACCCAGCAGCGCCTCGTAGCCCGGCTGACGGCTTTGAGCCACGAGCGCC
The DNA here is from genome assembly GCA_035649715.1 of Pirellulaceae bacterium. GTDB lineage: Bacteria > Planctomycetota > Planctomycetia > Pirellulales > Pirellulaceae > CAYLLN01. The sequence goes on along the minus strand of DASRJB010000372.1, from coordinate 2,777 downwards.
CGCAGAGCGGCATTCGCGTGGCCGGCTTCGGCCTGCAGCAGTCGCTGGGGCAGCGGGGCGACTCCGCCGTCGGTGGCGACCGTTGCCGCGACCAATGCCAGCAAGTCGCGGGACTTGCGAGTTGGCTTGGAGTTCGCCGCGAGAGATCCCGCCGCGGCCAGGAACCGCGTCATGGCCCGCGGACCGGCGAGCCAATGCACCAGCCGCGCCAGCCAGTTTTGCAATGGCGGACGGTCCTCGCCAATCGCACCGAGCGCTTCCGCCAGCCTGGCCTCCGCCACTTCGCCCAGCAGATAAGTCGCGCCGGCCGGCTCGTCGCCGGCTGCCGCCCGCCCGCGCCACTGCCGGCAGGCCGCCAGGCGGCCGGACAGCACGGCGAGCTCGCGGCGTTCCGCGGCAACGAGCTGCTCCCGCCGCGGCCCGCCGCGGCGCGACTCCGTGTCGAGCTGGTTTCGCCAAAGGTCCAGCGTCACGGAGATCGCCTGCAGCGTGCCGTCGGTCAGCTCGCCGTCGGCCAAGGAAATGCCCAACTCCAGCGGCGTCGGAGCTTCGGCGGCGCTCGGTACGGACGCGATGCTGGCCAGACGCCGTGCGAGCACGAGGTGAGCGGGCCGGCCGCGGACGGCAAAAATCCGGCCGGCGGTGGAAACGAACAGCCGGGCGTGCAGCGAGCGGGCCAGGGACCGCAGCCGCGTTCCGGCAAGTGGATTGTCGGTACGTACAGACGCAGACATAGTCCAATCGAGCGGCCGCGCGCACGAGCGGCCAGCGCCCGCGCGCGGGTCGAACCGCGAAACGGAGAAGCACAAAAACGAAGCGAACCCTTAGCGCGCCGCGAGCGCGCAGAGCTAGTCGAGGCTCAGCGCCCGGGACGCAAAAAGCGCGCGGTTGTCGAAGAGAACGAACATGACGGTTCGTAAGGAAAGGGTTCGCCGCAAAAACAGCACAGTCCGGCTGGGAAGGACACCTGCCGCGAGCCATTGGTTCGCGCCCTCCCGGATGCACCGCCCCGGCCGTTCGCGATATTCTGATACCCATGCCCAGCTCCTCGATCGACCGCTTGCTCGCCGACCCGATCGCCAACTATCCGGCGGCCACAGTGGCCTGCTTCGACCCGACGACGGGAGGGCCGCCGCGGCGAACGCTCGACGAGGAGCTGACGGTCGCCTTTCTCGAGAAGCTCGCGGCAGCCGGTGCGCCGGCCGTGCTGATCGCCGCTTCGACGGGCCACGGCCACGCGCGGACGGTCGAGGAATTGGAGCAATGGTTTCGTGTAGCAGCCCGGGCGAAATTGGGCGAAACCGTTTTGACGGCGTTGCTGCGGCCGGAAGACGGCCCGGCCGCTAATCAGCGGCTGGCCGGACTGCTGGCGGAGCTGGGATATGCCGTGGCGTTCGTGCGCCCCGGCCGCGGCCTGCCGGCGGACGCGACGGACGAGCAGGTGGCCGAGAATATGCGGCCTACGATTACGGCCGCAGCAGCTGCGGGTCTGGCGGTCGGGCTGTACTCGATCCCCGACGTCAGCGGCGTGCGGATGACGCCCGCAGCTGCGGTGCTGCTCGTTACCCAGTGCGATCGGGTCGTCGCCGTCAAGGTCACGGAACGTTCCTACGACGACAGCACGCTGCGCTTTCTGCAAGACCCGCGGCTGGCACCCCTCAAGATCGTGCAGGGCTGGGATCCTCACATCGCCCGAGCGCTGCAAGACGGTCCGCGGCACGATGCCCGCGGCCGGCAGCGGTGCGGCGTGACGAGCGGGCCGATGTCGTTTGCCGTCTATCAATACAATCACATTCTGGCCGCTGCCGAGCGCGGCGACTGGGAAGAGGTCGCCGCCGCGCAGGTCGCGGTGACGGCCTTGTTTGCCGCGATGCAGGACGACCCGGCGAAGTTCGCCGACTTGCAGCGAGCCAAGTACATCATGGGCCTGGGGCATCCGCTCACGGGCAGCATCACGCCACGGCAATTCGAACCCGTGCTGCGGGCCCTTCAGGAGCTGCCCCGGGCCGCCGACCGCCGGCGGCTCGTGCAGAGCCTGACGCTGATGGACGACGGGCCGTTTCACTATGGACTCAAGGCGTTTGTGGAAACCTGAAATGCAGGACGCATCGACGACGCTCGCCCAGCTGCGCGAAATCGTCCGCCGCTTCGTGGAAGAGCGCGATTGGCGCCAGTTTCACTCGCCCAAGAACCTCAGCATGTCGCTGGCGATCGAGGCGGCGGAATTGATGGAGCACTTTCAGTGGATCGATGCGGCCGAGTCGCGGCGGATCGGCGACGACCCTGCCAAGCTGGCCGCCGTGCGCGAGGAAATCGCCGACTGCTGCTGCTACCTGCTGGCGCTGGCCAACGAGCTGGAGATCGATCTCGCCGCCGCCGTCCGCGATAAGATGGTAAAAAACGCAGCCAAGTATCCGGCCGAGCAAAGCCGCGGCCGCTATGCCCCGCCGGAGCTTCCCGGCCAATGGAGCCGATCATGAATCTGACCCGACGCGAGTTGCTCGAATCGCTGGGCATTGCCGCCGGCCTCGTCACAGCGGGGTACTGTGCCACGGCCAAAGGCTACGCAGCCAACGAGGAGATCACCGTGGGCTGCATCGGGACGGGCGGCCGCTGCCGACGGCTGATGCAGAGCCTGGGGACGATTCCCGGCGTGAAGATCGCGGCGGCCTGCGACGTGTGGGACTTTCACCTGGCGGAAGGGGCGAAACTCGCGCAGCCGCAGGCCTTCGCGACGAAGGACTACCGGGCGCTACTTGACCGGAAGGATATCGACG
>DASRJB010000371.1:0-9145 GCA_035649715.1 Pirellulaceae bacterium | reverse complement strand
GGTGGGCAATCACCTTGTTGTCTTTGCCGAACAGCGACACGCGAGCGTGCAGGTCAGGCACCAGCAGCACGTCGCCGCGGATGTCGAAGTGAGCGGGGAAGCTCACCTCATTCACGAAGCTCAGGTGCTGGCCGTCGAGCGTGAAGTATTGCAGGCGGGCGTTCGCGCGGTCGGCGACCACGAGCGTGGGCTCGCGGCCGGGGCGGTTGTCGAGCCACAGACCGTGCGGCGTTCGCATCTTGCCGGGCTCGGTGCCCCCGCCGCCCCACGTGCGGACCCAGTTGGCGTCCTTGTCGTATTGATGGATGTAGTGTGAGCCGTAGCCATCGCCGATGTAGAACCCGCCATCCGGCCCGAACGCCACGTTGGTCGGGCTGTACTTTACCGCGGGGTCCTTGTAGACGCCCGGCTCCGGCGGCCGGCCCTTCGTCCAGACGAATTCGCCCTTGAGCGTCGTCTTGGTGACGAGGTTGTGCTTGACGTCGCAGAGGTAGAGGAACTCGGTGTTGCCCTCTTTGCGGATGTCGATGCCGTGGCCGCCGCCGTTGTATTCGTCGCCGAAGCTGCGCACGAACTTGCCGGCCGGATCGAAGACCACGATCGCATCCATCGGGTCGGCCGCGTTGTTGCGGTGCTTGATATAGATGAGCCCGGCCGCATCGACGGCCACGCCGTGGGTCTCGCCCCATTTGACGTGGCTGGGCAGCTCGCCCCAATTGTGTACGCACTCGTACGTGTGCTCGCCGCTCCCGATCACCGGCCGCTTCGTGCCGGCCTTGTCTTGAGCACCGAGGATCGTAGGAGCGAGCGGAATCGCGGCAACGGCCGCGGCCGCTTGGAGGAAAGTGCGTCTCGTGGCAGAGCGAATGTGCTTGGGCATGGTCAATCCAGTCGCGTAACGAGGGAGAGCAATTACCCGCCGCATCATACTGTACGCCGCGCGGCATTTGCACCCACTCGGCGACGTGTACCGGCGTCAGGCGCGACGCCGTTTGCGACACGATGTCATGCGGCGCGGGCGCGAGCTGCGGACGCGTTCAGGTGAACAACTAGAGATTTGCAGCGCGCGAGCTTCGCGGCGCTGGCGGCATGCCGCTTGCTTAGCGAATGACGGGCCGCCGCAGCTGCACACTGATTTAGCCCGCGGGCGATCGATACCGATTCGGCGAGCGCCGGCTGATCGAAAGGTTGGCCGGCGCTCGTGCTTTTCAGTCGGCCGTCGTCAGCAGGTGCGGCGGGCAAATGTTCGTAATCAGCTGTTGCACCGCGCGGGCGTTGGGAATCTGGTGCATGTCGATCGTCGCCCACTGGCACCACGTATCTTTCGTCGAGATGTGGAGCTGATAGACGCGCCCGACCAGCAGCAGCAGCCGCGTCACCCTGTCCCAAGTTGTCGTGCGGCCCTGGTAGGAAATGTCCTTCGCACTGATCGCCAGCTCGCCCACCTTGACGGTCTCGCCGGCTTTGATCTTTGCCTCGGCCTCCGGCAGCCAGTGCTCGGCCGAGTATTCCCAGATCCGTTCTTCGAACGTGTCGAAGCTCTCCAGCCAGCCGCAATAAAACTGCCGCCCCTCCGGCGTGGAGATCGTGCTGCGGCGATAGAGCAGCTGTTTCCAGGGGATGAGCGTGAGCTTGTCTTTCTGGGCAACGACGGCCGCCCGCGAATAGAAGAAGACTGTCGAGTTCGTGACAGGGATTCGGAGGATCAGTGCGGCGAACGACACAGCCAGCGCACCGATCACCGCGAACACAAACAGCGCGTTGCCATCCAGCTGATTCTTGCTGGCCAGATCCTGGTACAGGATGTAAGCCAGGCCGCCGAACGCCGCCACCACCAGCGCGGCAAGGGGGTAGCGAAAGTTTGCCAGGGCGGCGAACGAGCCGGGACGGTGGACTTCTCGCGGCGAGCCCAGGGCCTGAATCTCGGGCGGCACATCACTGCCGGGATACTCGCGTACCTGGTCTGCACTGGGCAAAGCCGACAGGCTGCTAAGAAAGGAGATCTGGCTCATGGAACGTCTCCGCAAAATTTTCTAGGCCGCGAAAATCTACGTCTCCGCGGGGGGCTGTCCAGCGCCAGCCGGGCTCGGCGTTACAAACGGCACGGCTGGAATATCTGCTTGGGCCGCCTGCCAGAGCCGGGCCAGGGCCGCCGGCGCGCTGGCCGTCCCCCAGGCCAAGAGCGGCGCGGGAAGCAGTCCCCAGTAGAAGTTCTCCGGGCGTCCGAGGATCGCGAAGGCCAGCAGGTAGGCCAGCGCCGCCAGGCAGGCCAACCGGCTGGTTTCGTCGCCGCGGTGGGCCAGCCCCACCAGCGACGCCAGCAGGTACAGCCACACCAGTGCGGCCGGCGCGGCAAACAAGAGGCCGTTCATCCGCGTAGTGAGCAGCACGAAATCCAGGCCGCCCAGGCGCAGCCACTGCGCCAGCCCCGCGCCCGGCGCGGCAGCTTCCATTCCCGCCAGTTGCCCGCGGACCTGCGACACGTGCCAGGCGAAGAACGCGAAGAACAGGGCGATCCCCGCCGCCCACGCCGCGCATTCGCGCCAGCGGCGATTCCAGGCGGCGCTCAGGCAGGCGATGCCGCAATACGGCAGAGCCAGTTCACGAAATAGCAGCGCCGTCGTGCCGGCTGCTACCGACGCCGATCGCCAGCGGCCGCCCAGCGAGTGCGTGGCGAGCGAAATCGCGATGAGCGTGGCCGCCCAAGGCTCCTGCGCGAGATACGCGTCGCCATCCAGCGACCAGCGGACCACGCCGAGCAGCGCGAGCAGCGTAAAGGCGGCGACCAGCGCCGGGCCGTTCTTCGTCTGTGCGCGGTAAGCCAGGAGGAGCGCCGCCAGCGACAGGAGCACGAGCAGCGCCTGAACGTAGCGCGGAAGCGGCAACAGCGCGAACAGCCAGGCATAGGTCGGCAGCCGCCAGTTGAGCGGCGAGCTGATGGGAAAGCCGAACTGCGGAATCTTGACGCGGGCGGCGTCGTAGTAGCTCTTCCCGCCGCGGACCTCCGCGACCACCTCGCGATAGAGCTGCAAGTCGGGCGCGGCGGCGGCCGGCTGCATCTCGCGGCGGGGAATCTGGCCCTTGCTCCAGGCCAGGGCGCTGCCCAGGACGGCGAGCAGTGCGAACACCGCGAGCAGCCCGCGGCTTTGCATCGTTGGCGTGTGGGTGTGCGGCACAGCCGCCTCGTTTTCAGAATTGTGGTGGGCAGAGCCCGCCCTACGAAGCCTCGTGGCGAGTTCTGCGCAAGTGTAGGATGCAGGAGAGAAACGCCTTTACGGGTCATACCGGCTATGACGCGCCGAAAACGCGGCCAGGGCTACTGGCCGGCGGCGTTGCTGCTGGTGTTGGGCGGCGCGGCAGCCACTCCCGCGGCTGCCGCCCGACTCCTGACCCCCGACTCCTGACGCCTGACTCCATGACTTACATCGCTCCCGAGCTGCATCCGCCCGTCCGCGTTCTCATGGGTCCCGGTCCGAGCGATATACATCCCCGCGTGCTCCAGGCGCTGGCCAAAGGCACGGTGGGCCACTTCGACCCGGCCTACCTGGAGATCATGAACGGGCTGCAGGAAATGCTCCGCGGACTGTTCCGCACGAAGAACCAGATGACGATGACCATCAGCGGGACCGGCTCCGCGGGGATGGAGACGACAGTCGTCAACCTGATCGAGCCGGGCGATTCGATGGTGGTCTGCGTCAACGGCATGTTCGGCTCGCGGATGGCCGACGTGGCCGAGCGGGCCGGCGCGAAGGTCACCAAGGTCGAGCGGCCCTGGGGCGAAGTCTTCACGCCCGACCATCTCAAGGCGGCGCTGGCGACCGGGCCGAAGGTCGTCGGCATCGTGATGGCCGAAACCTCGACCGGCGCGCGGCAGTCGATTCCGGAAATCTCGCAGGCCGTCCACGACGCCGGCGCGATGCTGCTCGTCGATACGGTCACCGCCCTCGGCGGCATTCCCGTCGAGGTGGACGCCTGGAAGATCGACGCCATCTATTCCGCTACGCAAAAGTGCCTCTCCTGCCCGCCGGGCCTCTCGCCCGTCTCGTTCAGCTCGCGGGCGATGGAGGTCATCACCTCGCGAAAGAAGAAAGTCCAGAGCTGGTACCTCGACGTCTCGCTGCTGGCCAACTACTGGGGCCAGAACCGCGTCTATCACCACACCGGCCCGATCAACATGACGTACGCGCTGTACGAGGCCCTGCGGCTGATCCACATCGAAGGGCTGGAAAACTGCCACGCGAGGCACCTCCTCAATCACCGGGCCCTCAAGGCTGGCCTGGCTTCGATCGGCATTCAGTACGCCACGGCCGAGTCCTGCACGCTGCCGCAGCTCAACGCGGTGCTCGTTCCCGCGGGCGTCGATGACGCGCAAATCCGCAGCGGCCTGCTCACCCGCTTCGGGATCGAGATCGGCGCAGGCCTCGGCGCTTACAAAGGCAAAGTCTGGCGGATCGGCCTGATGGGCTACGGCTCGCGGCCGGCCAACGTGCTGTTGTTCCTGTCGGCCCTGGAGCAATTGCTGGCCGAGCAGGGCTATAACTTCCAGCGCGGCGCGAGCATTGCCGCGGCCAACGGCGTGTATCTCGCGAAGTAGCTCACTCGTCGCGGCGCAAATCGACTTTCGTCGTCGTGAACTTCTGGATGTACCACCGCATCCAGGCATCGGCGTCGTACTGATGATTGACGCCGGGATGCAGCGTGGTCAGCGCGTCGCGAACACCGGCGTTATCGCGCTTGGTCACCCGCACCTTCGGCCGCCCGCCGACGCCGAAGCTGCCCATCCCGCCGTTGGGTCCTCCCGAGCCAAAGCTCAGCGGCGTGCCACCGGTTGGGCTGCTGGACTGTTGCACGACCTCCTGATGCTCGGTCGTCAGCGCCTCGATCAGCGGCAGCGTCGCGTCGGTGTAGCCGAGCCGACCGAGGCAATAGGCCGCGCGATTCACCCGCCAGTTCTGCTCGTTCTTGTAGTTTTTCGACGACTTGTCGACCTTTAGCTCGCTCAAGAACCCCGGCCCCGCGACGTGCGGGCCGCCGCGGATCAGCTCATCCAGGCAGCGGTCGCGGACCGTGTCGTCCTGGTCGTCCATCGCCACCTTGACCAGCGTCGCCGTGGCCAGCCCCGGCGGCAGCCGGCCCAGAATCTCCAGGCACCGCAGCCGCACGCTTCGCGGCTGCCGCGAATCGCGCAGGATCTCGCTCAGTGCGGGCGCGGCGTTGGGATCGGTCAACTCGTTCAGCAGGCGCTCGGAGTTGGCGGCGTGGCGGCTCCCTTCACCGATCTGCTCAAAGGCGTTGCGGATCGCCTGGCCATATTTCTTGACGGCCGCCTCCCGCTCGCGATTGCGGATGTCGATCTCGATCTCCTGCTGCAAACGCCACGTGCCCTTGTAGGGCACGTAACCCTGGCTCTGCAGGAATTCGTTCTGCGTCAGCCAGCGGCTGCCGTAGCGAGAATAGCCGAGCACGCGGCGGGCCTCGGCATGGTCGGAATCGAGTGCGATGACGGCCAAGAGATGCCGCCGCCGCTCGCCTGCGAGTCCGGCCTCCTTGCACCACTCGGCCATGTCCCAATGGCCATTCACCGTGTTGGGCACGCCCGACCGCCGGGCCTCGTATTCCCGCTCGACGTCGCTGGCCACCACGACGCGGGCCACCGCGCTTTCGGCCAGGGCGAGCTTAAGCCCGCCATCGGTCTGAATCTGATACGGCTGCCCGGCGGTGCGCTGCGGATTGAGGTGCTCCCCTTCGATCCGCCCGCCCGACTTGAGGACGAAGACCTCGCCGCGCAGGCTCGGCGCGGCTGCGAAGGCGGCGAGCGCAGCTGCCAGTCCTGCGGCTGCATGAATGAACGGCCGGTCCATGTTTCTAGCCAACACTGCAGCGCCCCTGCTCGCCGCGACTCCCAGTATATAAGGAAGACTTGGGCATTAGCGAGCGTCGGTGATGTCTGTTCGCGCCGGAGGTCACGACGCAAATCTTTGGTGCGGCACTGGTTGTGGCGAAATCCTGCCCTCGGTTTCGCATTAGGTTTATAAGGGTTAGAAGTGTCGCCCGCGGGTTTTCGTTATATGAGTTCCCGCCACGGCGTCAGGCCAAAATGGCAGCCCGCCCCGCAATGGGAACTATACTGCAAATAGAGTACCAATGTTCACAAATGGCCGATGTCGCTCAATTCGCCCCACGCTTGCCCGACGCTTAGCCCCGGCGTCCACGCCGCTGAGTTGGGGGTGACGTTGTTCCGCCGAGCCGGCCTGGGGGCCGGGGCTAAGCGGAGCACGCGGCGGCCGCAGTCGATTAGGCTGGAGCGATGCAAACGGCTGGCTTCTGGCGTAGCAAGTGCGTCATCGTCACCGGCGCGTCGAGCGGCATTGGCCGGGCCGTAGCACTCGATCTGGCAGGCCGCGGCGCGAAGCTGGGGCTGATCGCGCGGCGCGAGGATGCATTGGCTGCTGTCGCGTCCGAAATTCGAGCGGCAGGTGCGCGGGCGGAGTATCAGGCGGTTGACGTCGCCGCAGCCGAGCCGTTGGCGGCAGCGGTGCGGATGCTCGAGGAGTCGCTGGGGCCGTGCGACATCGCGCTGGCCAATGCGGGCATCTATCGGAAGACCGAGGCCGCGGCCTTCGCCGCCGCCGACGCCAGCGCGGTCATCGCGACCAATGTGCTGGGGGTGAGCAACCTGTTCGCGGCGGTGCTGCCGGGAATGCTGGCCCGCAAGAGCGGCCGATTGGCGGCCGTAGCCAGCATCGCGGGGCTGCTCGGCCTGCCGGGGGGCGGGGCCTATTCGGCCAGCAAGGCGGCCGTCATCACGCTGCTGCAAAGCCTCCGTCTCGACCTGGCCCCGCGCGGGATTGCCGTGACGGTAATTCTGCCGGGATACGTCGACACGCCAATGATCACCAACCGGGAGCGGCGGACACTGCCCGGACTGGTGACAGCTGAGGATGCCGCCCGGCGGATCGCGCGGGCGATCGAGCGCGGGCAGGGGGTCGCGGCGTTTCCCTGGCAGACGTGGCTGAGCGCCCGCCTGGCCGGTCTCTTGCCGCCCGGCCTTTTTCAGTTCGTGATGGGGAGCAGGCCGCCGCTGGAGGAAGCGCCGCCGGCGAGCGAAAGCCCCGCCGACTGACCGCTGGCTTGACAACGGCTCTCGCGGCGAGAACCATCAAGGCGTCGCTGGGGGTTCTGATTGCACGTCTTTTCCGCGGAGGTTCCCCATGCGCTTGCAGGCGGCTCGGGCGGCGATCGCCCTCGGATTGATTCTTCTGGCGGCAATTCCCGCGGCGGCGCAGCGGCGAGGATTCGGCGGCGGCGCTGCCGGCGTCTACAAGTCGCGGATCGAGCCCCACTGGTTCGACGGCGGCGCGCGGTTCTGGTACCAGAACGACCTGCCCCGCGGCATGCGCGAGTTCAACCTGGTCGATGCCGAAAAGGGAACGCGCTCCCCAGCCTTCGATCACGAGCGGCTGGCGACAGCCCTGAAAGAGGCCGAAGTCGCAGACGTGCGGGCTGATCGGCTGCCGCTGGAAGCGATTGAGTTCAAAACGGCCGACAACGCCGTGATCTTTCGCGCGGGCAGCAAGGACTGGAAGTGCGATCTGGGGACCTACGCGCTCACCGAGGTCAAGGACCGGCCCGCGCCGCCGGCCGCACCCCGCGGCGGTGGATTCCGCGGAGGTCCAGCAGGGCGCGGCGGAGGCGGATTGCGGGGCAATCCCGGCGGCGGAATTGCCGGCGGCTTCCGCGGGCGCGGCGGGCCCGTCCGCTCGCCCGACGGCAAATGGACGGCGTCGATCGTCAATAGCAACATCGTCCTCCGCGACGCCGACGGCAAGGAATCGCCGCTGACCACTGACGGCCGCGAGGGGTTGGCCTACGGCCGCCTGGAATGGTCGCCCGATTCGCAAACGCTCGTGGCGTTCAAGATCGAGCCGGGCGAAGAGAAGCAGGTCCACCTGGTCGAGACCTCGCCCGAAAACGGCGGCCGCGCAGTCCTGCACTCCCGCAATTATGCGCTGCCTGGCGACAAGTTCACGGCCTACGAATTGTGCCTGTTCAACCCCGCGGAGCAAAAACCAATCGAGTGCAAGGTTGATCGCATGGATTTCGGCTCGCCCCGCCTCCGCTGGGCCGCCGACGGCCGCACCTTCAGCTATCAGCAGGTCGATCGCGGCCACCAGCGCCTGCGGCTGATCGAGATCGACTCGCACACGGGCAACAGCCGCAATTTGATCGACGAGCAGACCAAGACCTTCATCTGGACCGCCCACACCGAGAACGTCGGCCTGTCGCCGTTTACCTGGCTGCGCGGCGGCGAAGAGATCATCTATTGCACCGAGAAGGACGGCTGGCGGCACCTCTACCTGGTCGATGCCAAGAGCGGGTCGATCAAGAACCTGATCACCGAGGGGGACTATGTCGTTCGCGGCGTCGATCGGATCGACGAAGAGAAGCGGCAAATCTGGTTCCGCGCGAGCGGACGCAACTCCGATCAGGACCCGTACTTCATCCATTACTACCGTGTGAATTTCGACGGCACTGGCCTGACGGCGCTCACCGCAGGCAACGGGACGCACAGCGTGCAGTATTCGCCCGACGACAAATACCTGATCGACACCTACACCCGCGTCGATCAGCCGGCGATTCACGAGCTGCGGCGGGTGGATAACGGCGAGCTGATCTGCAAGCTGGACGAGGCGGACATCGGCGAGCTCAAGGGCCGCGGCTTTGAGCCGCCAGAGGTCTTTGTCACCAAGGGCCGCGACGGCCAGACGGACATCTGGGGCATCATCTGCCGGCCGCGGAATTTCGATCCGGCGAAAAAGTACCCGGTCATCGAAAAGATTTATGCTGGCCCGCAGGGCTCGTTCACTCCGAAGAGCTTTTCCACGCAGGGCCTGAACTCCACCCTGACCGACCTGGGCTTTGCCGTCGTGCAGATGGACGGCATGGGCACCGCCAACCGCAGCAAGGCGTTTCACGACGTCTGCTGGCACAACCTGGGCGACGCCGGCCTGCCCGACCACATCCTCTGGCACAAGGCAGTCGCCGCCAAATATCCGTGGTACGACATCAGCCGCGTCGGCATCTACGGCGGCTCGGCGGGCGGGCAGAATTCGACCGGGGCGATGCTGTTTCAGCCCGATTTCTA
>DASRJB010000370.1:0-2931 GCA_035649715.1 Pirellulaceae bacterium | reverse complement strand
GCCCGATCACGGCGGCGGCGAGCCTGCACTGGCTCAGCACCTGCCGCGACGCGTTTCTGTTCGAGGACTGCGTCGATGATTCGCCGCTGCGGCACGAGCTGACGCACGAGCGGGTGCAAGCCGAAGGCGGCTGGATTCGCGTGCCCGACGGTCCCGGTTTGGGCGTGACGCTCAACGAGGAATTCGTTCGGGCACACCTCGTCGCGGAGTCGCTTTAGGAATTCTTCAGAATGCAGAATTCAGCAGCCCGAAGTTATTGGCCGGTCGTGATCCTGCTGATGCTCGTCGTCGGCCTGGGGCACTTCAACCGCGTCGGCATGTCGGTCGCGGGGACCGAGCGGATCATCCCGGAGTACAAGATCGCGCCGGACCAGATGGGCCTGGTCTATTCAGCGTTCCTGCTCTTTTACACGCTGGCGATGCTGCCCGGCGGCTGGTTCATCGACCGATTCGGTGCTCGCGCGGCGCTGGCGGCGTACGGCTTCGCTTCGGCCGCGTTTGTCGCGCTGACCGGCTGCGTGGGCCTGCTCTGGGACGATGCGCGGGGCGTCTGGCTGGGACTGATCGCCGTGCGCTCGCTGATGGGCGTCGTCAACGCGCCGCTGCATCCGGCGTCGGCCCGAATGGTCTATGGCCACGTGCCGGCCGGAGCGAAATCGCTCGCCAACGGCCTGGTGACCTTCGCCGCCTGCGTCGGGATCGCCGGCACCTTTTATATCCTGGGGCCGCTCATCGATCGCTGGGATTGGCCGCGGGCCTTTCTTATCACGAGCGTTTTCACGGCGGCGGTGGCTTGCGTCTGGCTCGTGGGCACGCGCTACGCGACCGCCGCGCCGGCCGGCGGAGGCAAACTCGAGATGGCAGCGCCGCGCTTATCGGAGTTGTGGCCCTTGCTGGGTCGCCGCAGCGTCATCTGCATTACGCTCAGCTACGCCGCCATGGGATTCTTTCAATACCTGTTTTTCTACTGGATCGAATACTACTTCGAGACGGTGCAGAAGCAGGGCGTCGATGTCGCACGGCAATATTCGGCCCTGACCACGCTGGCGATGGGGGCGGGGATGGTCTGCGGCGGCTGGCTGGCTGACAAAGTTCCGGCCGCGTTTGGCCCGCGCATCCGCCGCCGGCTGGTGCCGATGCTAGGCATGATCGCCAGCGGCGTGGTTTTCGAGCTGGGCCTGCTCAGCCCTGATATACGGGTCACGCTGGCGGCGTTCGCCCTGGCCGCGGCCCTGCTGGGAGCCACCGAAGGCGCCTTCTGGACGACGGTCGTCGAATTGGGCGGACGCTTTGGCGGCACGGCCGCGGGCCTGATGAACACCGGCGGCAACGCGGGCGGGACACTCTCGCCCTACGTCACGCCGCTCTTGAGCACCTATTTCGCCGCACAGTTCGGCGAGGAGCTCGGCTGGCGGCTGGGGCTCTCCGTGGCCGGCGCGGTTTCGATCCTCGGCGCTTTGCTCTGGTGCGGCGTCGATCCGGGGCGCGATGCCGCCGAGGCGTGAATTCAGACCGGTGTCGCCGCCGGCGGAAGCAGCTGCTTCATCAGCGGCGCGAGCGGCGCACGGTTGCCATAGCAGCCGGAGCCGACGAAGTCGGTGAGCTGGACGCCCATCGTGAAGAATCCCGCCCCGATCTTCCGCAGGTTCCGCCCGACGCCCACGAAGAACCAGGGCTCCCTGGCTTCGGTGTGATCGAGCCAGAAGGCCAGCATCACCTTGTCCGCCCGGAACGGCTGCTGGAGCAGGATTCCCACGCCTTCGCTGGCGACGTCCTTGGTCACGACGTACACGCAGCTGTCCGTCACCGGCTGGTCGTTTTCCCAGGCGCAGAGCAATGCCGGCAGCGTGCGGTTGTAGCGCTCTTCGAGCCGTTCGGACTGCAGCTGGTCCGCGAAGTTGGGCACCGTCAGGTCCAGCAGCCGGCGAACGCGGCTCTGAACGGTATGCGACTTCTTGCGTTCATCGAACGAATACATGGCGGCTGCCTTGTGCGAGATGGTGCCGTTTGTCAGCAAACGTAGCTTTTTCCGGCGGAGGCCGTCCAAAGAATCATCCCACCGGGGTCCGGTTATGCCGGCTGGAGCGGCCTTGCGGAATCATTCCGCCGCTGCTCCTGGAGCTTGAGCCACCGCGCCCGGCGGACCCAGTAGAAGCGGACAGGCAGGAACAGATCGACGACTTCGTCGGAGATCAAGAGGCCGCCGAGCACGGGCAGAGCCATCGGCGCCAGAATCTCGCCGCCGACGCCGGAGGCAAAGACCATCGGGAAGATGGCGATGATCGCCACGCCCTCGGTGAGCAGCTTGGGCCGCAGCCGGTGAACCGCGCCTTCAATGACGGCTTGCTGCAGCTCTTCGAGCGAGCGGATGTTTTCCAGGCCGCCCCGCTTGTCGATCGCCTCGCGCAAGTAGACGAGCATGATGATGCCCGTTTCGGTCGCCATGCCGAAGCAGGCGATGAAGCCAACCCACACCGCCACGCTGAAATCGAGCGGCGGCGCGTCCCAGCCCTGCATGATCTTGGGAAAGAGGTACATAAAGAACGCGCCGCCGGCCAGGGCCTCGGGAACGGCCAGCATCATCAGGGCCGCGTCGGCCAGGTCGTGATACGTCAGATACAGAATGAGAAAGATCAGCACGACGACCGCGGGGAAGACCAGCCGCAGCGTGCGGGCGGCCCGCACCTGGTGCTCGAACTCGCCGGTCCAGGCGATGCTCACGCCCTCGGGCAGCTTCACTTTCTGGGCCACGGCCCGCCGGGCCTCCTCGACAAAGCCGACCATGTCGCGGCCCCGGACCATCAGCGTGACGTAGTTCAGCAGCCGGCCGTTTTCGCTTTTGATCATCGCCGGGCCTTCCACGATTCGCACGTCGGCCACCGCCGCCAGGGGCACCAGCGGCTGCCGGCCAGTGGCGTGCGACGGAGCGGC
>DASRJB010000369.1:0-4082 GCA_035649715.1 Pirellulaceae bacterium | reverse complement strand
GCTTCGGGCGATTGCCGCCGCGAAACCCGCCGCTGGTCCAGAAGCCGCGCCGTACATGGACGGCCACGAGGTCCCGCCGGTTTTTGACGTGCATCTTCCCAAATCGATCGCAGCCGGCTCATCCCTGGCCGGCAACGAATTTTCTGTCGCTTACTTGCCCGTCGATCGAGAGCTGGAAGCCAACGCCCAGCGGTGGGCGAAGTCCGACAACCCGGACTTCCGCTGGCTCGCCGGTCGTGCCCTGATCTATTTCCCCTCCGACCGAAACGCCGCGCTCCTTCGCACGCTCCTTGATGACCCCGCCACCTGGTCCCGCCGCGAAATGTTTCAGCTCATGCAGCCGCTCTATCCCGAAGACAACCCCGAATACCTCGTCCGCTGGGAAGCCTGGCACGTCCTTGCCGGCTGGGGCCACAAAGTACCCAAGCCAGACTTCGGAAAAACCCCGCGCTGATGCCGCTGTGCGCACCTCAGTCAAATTGCAGCCTGCTTAAGCCGGCTGCAGGATTTCCGGGTCCTCCCACATAGCCCCGGCTGAAGCCGGCCGAAGCCGGCTACAGCGAGAACACGGCGGCGCTTCAGACCCCGTCCGCCAGCCGGGACCTACTTTGGAGTGCTGCGACTCGTCGCAGCTTTCGGACTTTCGGACTACGCCCGCTCCGCTCCCAAAATCCCGGCGGATAGTCAATCGCCTACGGCATCACCGGCCCCGAAGGGCAGGTGCAGCCAGGGCCGCGGAGGCCTTTTCAAGGCCACGACCCGGCAATTCGGAAAGAGCGGAGCAACGGTGGCGTAATCGTCGGCGGAACTCCCCCGTAGATCCAAGTAGCGCAAGCTCGCCAGCGTCTGCAGCCGCTCTAAACCGGCCGGCGAGATTCGGGTGTGGGCCAGTTCGAGCTCTTCGAGCTGTGGCACCTGGGCCAGATGCGCCAACGCGTCGTCGTCAAGCGCGCTCGTTTTGTCCCGGCCCCCGAGATTCAACTTTCTCAGCCGGCGATGACCGACGAGCACCTGCAGGCCGGCGCTGGTCAATCGGCCGGAAGGCAGGCGAATGACTTCGAGGTTCGGCAACCTCGCGAGAGTTGCCAGGCTGCGGTCCCCCGGCTGCGGATAGTAGAGCTCGACATGCCGCAGGCAGGGCAGGTTGCCCAAATGGGCGACGCCGTCGTCGCTGATCGCGGCGCTCGTGCAAGCGAGGATTTCGAGCCGGCCCAACCGGCCAACGATCGCGAGCTCGGCATCGCCAATAAACTCACCGCTCAGCCAGAGCGTTCGGAGGCGCGGGAAGCGGGCCAGGTGCGAGGCGATGTTCGCCGGAACCGGCCTGTCAGGCCGCTCGGAACCGAGATTGACGGCGGTTACGTGGTGAAAGAAGTCGATGCCCAAGAGAGCGAGCAGCCAGTCTGGCTCGCTGGGCTGAGCGGCAAAATCGGTTTCACCCAAGCTGTGCTCAGGTCCAAACGAGGGCTGCTGATAATCGTAGTGCACGGCCCCGCCCGCCGCGCGAATCGCCGCCACGGCGTCGCGCTGCCGACTCGCCCGGTTGACCCGCCAGCCGAGGACGACGCAGAGGATCGTAATCGCGGCGAGGAAAGTCCGCAGGCTAAATCGCAGCGGCAGCCGGAAGCGCCGACCGGCCAATGCTGCCGGCGATTTCGCAGCGCGGGCGTTCATGGTCCCATTGTGCGGCGAGGGGTGGATGGTCGCAATCGCAATACTCGCTCTGGTACGCAGCGCTTGACGACGCCGGCAGCGGTTAGGGCTGCGACCAGGCCCAACGGAAGAGGTTGCGGCTGCCCGTGTAGCGGGCGTCGCCGGTGGTGCTGCCGAGGACCACGACGATCAGCTCACGGCAAGCCAAAACCCGCTCCCTTACCGTCTCCCAAAGGGAGAGGGGACCAGAGGTGCGCCGCGGCAGCCGGCCCGTGGCTGAACGGTGCTCCTCAGCTCAGGTATCCTGGATGTGCAGCGGCCGCCGACCGGCCGCACCTGAAGGGGAGTGCCACCGTATGTCAACGCCGTCAAACGCCGGGCCCGCGCGGCCCCGTGGTCTGCAATTCACGCTGGCGGCACTCTTGGCCGCGATGACCATCGCCGCGCTCTTCTGCGTGGCGCTGGCCAGGCCGACGCGGTTCTGGTCGGAGCTGGTGGTGCTGCTCGTGGTAGTCGCCCTGCTGACGAGCATTCCGGCAATCGTCTATCGCAGCGGGCGTGCGCGGGCCTTTGCCATCGGCTTCCTGGTATTCACGCTCGGCTTTCTGCTGGCCCTGGTCAGCCGCGAGCTGCTGTTTCGCACCCCGCGGTATGGTTACCCCAACGACGCCTTCCTGAGCAGCCACCTGGGCACGTGGCTCTTCGCAAAAATCCATCCCAACAACGATCAGCCGACTGACGGAATTTCGGGCCTGGGAATGTCCGTCGGCTTCGACAGCGGAATGGGCAGCACCGTCACCGGGATGTCAGGCGGCGGCAACGTGATGCTGGGTGGTCTCAACACCGCGATGCCGCCGCCGCCCAAATACGACCCCGCCCGCTTCGGCGAGATCGTCCACGCCGGCTGCGCCCTCCTAGCCGGCATCGCCGGCGGCCTGCTGACGCAGTTCCTCCACGCAACGCGAAAGCGCGAGCCTTAGTGCCGACGAGCTCACCTCGGCGAAAGCCCAGACTCCTGACCCCCGACTCCTGACCCATTTGAAAGGTCGTTTCATGCGCCTCTTGTCTATTCTGGCCGCGGGGCTTTGCTTGGGCGTTTCGACCTCGTGGGCAGCAGATCATTGGCCGCAGTGGCGGGGGCCGTCGGGGGATGGGGTGGCGGAGGCGAAGCATCCGGAGCAGTGGTCGGCTGATGAGCATATCGCCTGGAAGGTGGAAGTTCCGGGCGTTGGCTGGTCGCAGCCGATTGTCTGGGACGGCAAGGTCTTCCTGACGACTTGCCTCGCCGACCAGCGAAGGCCACCGCGGCCGGGCGATTGGACGCCGGGCAACCTGAGCGCCATTTTCGGCAGCTACAAGAGGCCGCCGAATATCGAATGCGAGTGGAAGGTGCTGTGCCTGGATGCGGCGACGGGAAAAACGATCTGGGAGCAGACGCCCCATACGGGCAAGCCGCGAATCTCGATTCATGCGAACAACAGCTATGCGACCGAGACGTGCGCCACGGATGGCGAGCGGCTGATCGCGTATTTCGGCATGACGGGCATCTATTGCTATGATTTGGCCGGCCAGCTGCAGTGGACCAAGGACCTCGGCAGCTACCCCACGCAGATGGATTGGGGCACCGGCAGCTCGCCCGTGATGCACGAAGAGCTGGTTTT
Source organism: Pirellulaceae bacterium (assembly GCA_035649715.1). Taxonomy (GTDB): domain Bacteria; phylum Planctomycetota; class Planctomycetia; order Pirellulales; family Pirellulaceae; genus CAYLLN01. The sequence continues at coordinate 768 of DASRJB010000369.1, read as the reverse complement.
CATTCAGTGCGATAACAACAAGGATTCATTCCTGGTCGCCCTCGACAAGAAGACGGGCGACGAGTTTTGGCGAGTCGAGCGCGATGAACTATCCAACTGGGCAACGCCGATCATTTGGAAGAACTCACAGCGGACGGAGTTGGTCGCCGGCGGTGGGACGAAGATGCGATCGTACGATCCGGCGAGCGGGAAGCTGTTGTGGGAAATGGCGGCGAGCGGTCGCTGCTCGCCGTCGCCGGTTGCAGCGGGGGATTTGCTCTTCGTGGGCTCAGCTGATCGCCTGACCGGTCAGCGGGGCATCGTCGCCGCCATAAAGCCGGGCGCCAGCGGCGACATCTCACTCGAGGGGGACAGCACGACGAACGAATTCGTCCTTTGGAGTTCCAAGCTGAGCGGCCACCGTGTTGCGTCGCCCGTGGTGTCGGCCGATTGCTTGTATCTGCTCGAGCAGCAGGCCGGAATCGTTCGCTGCCTGGATGCCAAAACCGGGAATGAGCACTATCGCAAGCGCCTAAGCGGTGCGACAGGCCTCACCGCTTCGCCTTGGACCAGCGGCGGCAAAGTTTTTTGCCTCGATCAGAGCGGGCAGACGTTCGTCCTGGCAGCCGGGCCACAGTTCCATGTGCTCCACGTTAATAAACTGGCCGACGAGATGTTCTGGGCGTCAGCGGCAGTGGCGGGTGAATCGCTGTTCATGCGCGGCGTCGATCATCTGTATTGCGTCAAGTGATGTCCCTAGGCGACCGTCACTTCATGACTGGTAAGTCG
>DASRJB010000368.1:0-8596 GCA_035649715.1 Pirellulaceae bacterium | reverse complement strand
CCCGCAGCTGTCGCGAATTAAGCAGGAGCTGCTGAAGAAGGCGGCCGAGCAGCGGCTCGATGCAGCGGAAACGCAGGAGAAGCTGGCCGCGCTGGAGCGCGAGTTTCTGCGGCAGGGCCGCACGGTGTACGCCAAGCCGGTGTTGGAACAGCTGGTGACGTCGAAGATGCTCTACCTGGAGTTCGACCGGCAAATCCGCAAGAACGCCAAGGACAAGTACGCCGAAGCCCGCGCGGGGATCGATGGCAAGCTGCGGTCGTTCTTCGAGAAGCAGCTGGAGACCTGCCGCGGTGTCGTCCCGACGGCCAAGCCGGAGGACCTCACGGCCCTGATGAACCAGGTGCCGGTCGCGGGCCCGCTAGCGGCACTGATGCACAACCACCAGCTGGAATCGATGAGCGAGCTCGACGCCAAGCTCCGCACGATGGGCACTTCGCTCGAGCAGCAGATCGTGCAGTTCAGCGAGGGGACCTTAGGCCGCGAGACGGTGAACAGGAACATCGACCAGAAGCCGACCGTGACCCACCAGGAGATGCTCGACTACTACGAGCAGCACCTGGCCGACTTTGCCGTGCCGGCCAAGGCCCGCTTCGAAATCCTGACGGTCAAGTGGGCGAACTTCCCGGACAAGGATGCCGCCCGCGACGCCCTGGCGATGATGGGCAACCAGGTGATCTATGGCAAGCCGCTGTCCGCCGTCGCCCGGGAGCTTTCGCAGGAGCCCAACGCCAAACAGGGCGGCTATTACGACTGGGTCCAGAAGGGCAGCCTCGCCAGCCAGGCGATCGACGCCGCCGTCTTCTCGCTCCCACTCGAGCGGCTGAGCCGGCCCATCGACGACGACACTGGCTGCCACATTGTGCGGGTCAAGGAACGACAGGATGCCGCCACGCTGTCGTTCTTTGACGTGCAGCCGAAGATCAGGGAGGCGATCGTCCTGCAGAAGAAGCGCGAGGACCAGCGGAAGTTCCTGGCCGAGCTACAAAAGAACACCGTCGTGTGGACGATCTTCGACGCCCCCGCCCCGTAAGCTATCGCCGCGAAGACTGCGGCTTGACGCGGATGAACTGGCGGTTGGCGAATTCCAGTTCCAGGAGCTGCTGGCTGATTTCCTGGTCAAAGTCGAGCCAGGTGCGGTCGGTCACTTCGTATCGGCAGAAGCAGTCCAGCACATCGGACGGATGGTGCACGAGCGGCTGGCGGCCGGCGGGTTTTTCGATGGGCTTTAGCATGGCGGCGTCTCCTGCCGTAACGATCAGAAGGGCAGTTCCGATCGTCGCACCATCACTGATGCAACTGCCGTGCCCTCCGTGACAGCACACCGATCAAAATGCTCTAACTCGTTCCTGTCTGAGTGTTTGCGTGATTGGCCATCCGCGGCGGATTCTACCCTCACCGGCTAATCCGAATCCACCCCGATTCTTTTCTGCGACAGTCCGTCTCAAACTAGAACGGCAAACGTCCGGGCGGTTAATCAGGAAGAACCGCTGCCCCGCGATTTTTCTGCGAAAACGCGCCGCGGCGCGGATGTCATACACGTAACAACCGCGGCGGTTTTACGCTGAGGCAACGTTGCGCCAGCTCATGGCGCGGGATAGGGACGCATCGAGATTACGCCCTCTTCGGGACTGCTGGCCGAGGCGTAGAGCCGCTTGGGAATGCGGCCCGAGAGCCACGCCAGCCGGCCGGCTTCGCAGGCGGCCTTCATGGCACTGGCCATGCCCAGCGGGTCGCGGGCGTGGGCGATGCCGGTGTTCAGCAGCACCGCATCGACGCCGAGCTCCATCGCCGCGGTCACGTCGCTGGCCGTACCGACGCCCGCGTCGATGATCACCGGATAGCTGGGATCTTCGGCCTTGAGGTACTCCAGGATGATCCGGATGTTGTTGGGGTTGAGCACCCCCTGGCCGGAGCCGATGGGGCTGCCGGCGGGCATGACGGCGGCCGCCCCCGCCTTTTTCAGCCGGCGGGCGATTACTGGATCGTCGCTGGTATAGCAGAGGACGGCAAAGCCGTCGGCCACGAGCATCTCGGTCGCCCGCAGCGTTTCGACCGGGTCGGGCAGCAGCGTCTTGGCGTCCCCCAGGCATTCGAGCTTGACCCAATCGGCCCCGGGGTTCTCCAGGCTCAGCAGGATTTCGCGGCCCATCCGGGCCACACGCACGGCGTCGGCGGCGCTGTAGCAGCCGGCCGTGTTGGGGAGCAGCGTGTAGCGGTCCAGGTCGAGGGCGTCCAGGATGTTCTGGCCGCGACCGTCGTACATCCGCTCGCGGCGGACGGCCACCGTGATGCAGTCGCAGCCGGAAAGGGCCAGCGACTGCCGCATCGTCTGGAACGTGTCGTATTTGCCGGTGCCGACGATCAGCCGGCTGCGGAGGGTGTGCTGGCCGATGCGGAGCGGTGCATCGGCGGCAGTTTCGGCGACAGGGGGAGCAAGTGACATCGTGAGGGCGCGTTAGCCGCCGGGGACGAGCGTAACAATCTCCAGCTGGTCGCCGTCGGCGAGCGTGTGCTCGGCGTGCCGCCAGCGCGGAACGATGGCCAGGTTCACTTCCACCGCGACCCCGCGGCTGGGAATCTCCAGCCGGCGCAGCAACTCCGCGACCGTGACCGGCGCGGAAAGCTCGCGGGACTGGCCGTTGACGATGACGGTCACGAGCGTGGCAGGCAAAGGTTTCAGGGACAGATACCTCTCGCCATTTTAGCGGCAAATGACAAATGACAAATGACCAGTGACAATTGACTACTCGCCAAACCGCTCGCGAAGTTCGCGCCGCAAGATTTTGCCCAGGCTGTTCTTGGGCAGCGATTCGACGAACAGGATGCTCTTGGGCTGCTGGTAGTGGACCAGCCGATCGCGCCACCAGTTCCGCAGCCGCGACTCGTCGAGCGAAGCGTCGCCGCGGACGACGGCCGCCGCGACCCGCTCGCCGCGGTCCTTGTCGGGCAGGCCCAGGACGGCGCATTCCAGCACGCCCGGACACTCGCCGATCACCCGCTCGACGACTTGCGGATAGACGTTGTAGCCGCTGGTGATGATCAGGTCGTGCTGGCGGCCGACGAGCGTGAGCATCCCCGCCGAATCGAGCTGGCCCAGGTCGCCGGTGTCGAACCAGCCGCCGGAAAACGCCGCGGCGGTCGCCTCGGGCTTGTTCCAGTATTCGCGAAACAGGTTCGGCCCGCGGAGCTGCACCGCTCCGGCTTCACGGGCTGCCGCAGCGCGATTCTCGGCATGCTGCACGCGCAGCTCGACGCCGCTCAGCGGCAGCCCGACCGATCCGTCGGGCCATGGGCCGTCCAGCGGCAGGCTGCTGATGACAAAGGCCTCGCTCATGCCGTAGCGGTTGATGATCGGGGGGCCGAGGATTTGCTGAAGCTCTGGCAGCACCTCGGTGCGAATCGGCGCGGAGCCGCAGGTGAATAGCCGCACGCGATCCCAGCCGCTGGCCGCGCCGCGAAACTCGGGCGTGTCCAGCAGCCGGTAATAGATGGGCGGGACGGCCATGAAGATCGTCCCCTGGCCGATTGCCGCCAGCGTCTCGCGCGGCTCGAAGGCGTCGAGAATCCGGACGCAGCCGCCGGCGAGCCACGTCAGGTGCGTGGCGAACGCCAGGCCGTGGATGTGAAACAGGGGCAGCACATTCACCACCACGTCGTCCGGCGTCACTCGCCAGCAGGCGGCCAGCGCCGCGAGGCTGCTGGCCACGTTGGCTTGCGTATGGACCACACCCTTGGGCCAGCCGGTCGTTCCCGAGCTGTAGAGGATCAGGCTGGGATCGGTGGCTTCACTCGTGACTTCGCGAAAGGTAGCCGGCGGCGGCGCGAGCACCGCGGAATCGGGCACGACCAGCGGCGGCTGCGGCAGCTCGCGGGCCAGCTGCTCGACCAGCGGCTGCTGGTCACGGCCGGCGATGACGGCTATCGCGCCACTGTCGCTCAGGTAATACCGCATCTCCTCGCGCGTGAACCGCGGATTCAGCGGCAGCGGCACGCCCCCGGCCAGCCAGACGCCGAGATTGGCGACGAGCAGCGGCAGCTTCTGGTCGGTGTAGAGCGCGACGCGGTCGCCGGCCGCAACGCCGATCGACTGCAAATACGCCGCGCAGGCCCGGGCAGTCGAGTCGAGCTCCGCGTAGGTCCACGTGCGGTTGCGATGCACCAGCGCGGGCCGGCGGGCCTGCCGCTGGAACGTCGTCCGCAGGTCGTGGAGGAAGTGCCGCAGCATAAGCGTCCTCGCTTGTGCACCGAATTCTGCCAGCGCAGGTGAGCAAGCGAGGACGCTTACTCTACGGCTTAGTGATTCACGACGAACTCTTTGGTGTTGAGCAGCGCCCAGAAGACGTCGCGCAGGCCGGCCAGCGGGCTGTCCGCGGCGGCGAGGTGCGCTAGCGCCCGCTGCCGCTCGGCGTCCGTCGGCCGGCGGCTGAGCGAGCGCAGGTATGCGGCGTCGATTAGCCCTTCCGGTGAATGCTTGTCGCCCGCCTTTTCCGCGCGGGCCAATTCAGCCAGCCAGCCGTCCTTGCGGTCGAGCAGCTTGAAGAGCTCCTCGTCGTTCCGCATGTAGAGCGTCTGCTGCAGGCTCGGGCTGCCCGAGCGCTCGCAGTCGCAGGCGATCTCGCGGGCCGGCTTGCCGAACAGATAGACCGCGAACAGCTTCTCGTCGCGCGTGCCGCTGTAGCCGCTGGTCTGGCCGATGGCCCGCAGCTTCACCTGCGCGGGATCGCTTACCAAGGCCGTGGCCGGCTCGTCCGCGGCGGTTGCCACCGCTACCGCATCGACGGCGACTTCCGCCGGCAATCGCCGCAAAATCGCGCGGCTGAAGTTCCGCTCGTCGAGCTGGTTCGTCTCGTTCGGCCGCCAGCTGCGCTGATACGTCTCGCTGGCCAGAATTTCGCGGTGCAGCCACTTCAGGTCGTACTGGTGGGCGACGAACTCGCTCGTGAGATAGTCGAGCAAGGCCGCGTTGCTGGGCGGGTTGGCCAGGTTCATGTCGTCCGGCGGCTCGACGATGCCGACGCCGAAATAGTTGGCCCACACGCGGTTGACCAGCGCCCGGGCAAAGTACGGATTGTCGTCCTGCCGCAGCCACTCCATCAGCGGCTGCCGCGGATCGTCGTACCGCTGCGTCAGCACCTCTTCGCCGCCCAAGAGCCGCGGCGTAATGACGCGGCCGGCCTTGTTGGTCGTCGCAGCCGGCCGGGCTCGCTCGCGGGCCGAGCGCTGCGGAATCGTGACTTCCTTGAACGGCAGCACGTCCCCTTTTTCCAGGGCGGCGACGAACTTTCGCTTGTAGTCGCCCGAGTCTTCATCGAGACCCTTGAAGCCCGCGGCGTCCTTCATCGACTGATACTGGTCCCGTTTGCCCGCGCCGTACTTGATGCCGCTGAAGAACGCGGCGAATTGCTCGAAGTCCTGCTTGGTCCACTGGTCAAACGGATGCTTGTGGCACTGGGCACACTCCAGCCGCACGCCCAGGAACGAATAGGAGAAAGCGCGGGCCTTCTCTTCTACGGCTCCAAGTGCCCGGCGACTCCAGAAGTAGGGCATCGTCTCGCGGGCGGCGAAGTCTGCCGGGCCTTCCTTGCGGAAGTAGCCGCTCATCTCGGCGCAGTACTCTTCAAAACTCTGCTCCGGTCGGCGGCTGGTCGCCAGCACGATCCCGGCGACGATCTGGTCGTAAGGCACGTTCTGCCCGATGCGGTGCTCGAGCCAGCGATACCACATGTCGCTGAAGCGGCGGCGGAGGCCCTGCTCGCCGCCGACGGGGCCGGTCGCTTCGCCGTTGCCGGTCCAATCGCCCAGCCGCGTCGCCCACCAGGCCGCATAGCTCGGCCGCGCGAGCAATTCTTCGACCTTCTTTGCTCGCTTGCCTTCGGCCGAATCGGCGGCGAAGGCCCGCGCCTCTTCGGCCAGCGGCAGCGTGCCCGTCAAATCGAGGCTGACCCGGCGGAGAAACTCCTCGTCGGTGCAGCGCTCCGATGGCACGAGGCCCAGCTTCTTCAGCTTCGTCAAGACCAGCTCATCGATCTTCGTCGGGGCCGCCGCGCTCGGATAGCGCTCGCCCGTCAGCTGCGATAGTGGCTGAATCACCGGCACGGGCACGACGCCGTTGTCGTAGAACACGACGATATGCGAATCGCCCGGGCCGGCTGCCGTCACGCGCCCTTCTCGATCGACGGTGGCGATCGATTCATCGCGGGTCTGATAGCGGCAGAGCGGTGTCACGTCCTCCGCCAAGCCGTTCGACCAGCGGGCGATCACCCGCAGCGCCGCTGTCTGGCCTTTCGCGGTGAACAGGACCTCCGGCGGCTGCACGTCGAGCGCGACGAACTCCGCTGCGTCCTTGGCCACCGGCTTCGCACCCGCCTCGATCCACTGCCGCAACAATTGGTATTGCCAGCTGCCCAGCTTCATTCGCTGGCCGCCGTCGTGGTCGATCGCCAGCGTCGGCTTCTGAAGGGCCAAACTGCCCGCCGGACTTTTCAAATCCACGCGCGGTTCATCCCCCTCGGTCAGCGCGGCGTGATCGGCCGCGAAGTCGTAACCGAAGAGCGACAATCGGAACCCGCCCTGTCCCTGAAACGAGCCGTGGCAAGCCCGGCCGTTGCAGCCGAGCGTGCCCAGGAGGGGCACGATGTGCCGCTGAAAGTCGGGCTGCTCGCTGGCCGCGGCGGCGAAGCGCTGGCTCACCGGGGGCAGCGTCTCGCCCGCCCGCACCACGGCCGCACCGGTGAAGATCGCGATCAACGCCAATCGAACCATCGTCACTCCTCCGGACACCGTTTGCCGCACTACTTGATCCTGATGCGCTAGCGTCCGAAAATGTTTGCCATCGGCCGCGCGATCCACTATAACCTATCGGCGGCGTTCGATGCGTCGTAGATTTCCCGGCGATTTCCGCCTCTCTCCTTTACTGGACTGGAGACTTCTATGCTCCGCGAAACCCCGTTCTATTGCCCCGAATGTGACGAAGGCTTTGTGATGCCGGCCGTTCGCAGCCGGCGCGGATTCTTGCAGGCCCTGGGTGGAGCGGCGGCGCTAGCGGCCGTGAGTCCGACGCTGCGAGCGGATGACGCCCCGAAGGCCGCCTCCAAGCCGGCCGAATCGCTCATCAAGGAGCTGTATGCCACGCTCGACGCCTCGCAGAAAAGGGAAGTCGCCCTGCCGTACGATCACGACCTGAACGACGGCGTGACCATGCGGCAGCGGACGTTCAACGCGTCGCCCAACGGCACGAAAATCGGCGAGAAATACACCAAGGCCCAGCAGGACCTGAACCTGCGGATCTTGAAGGCCGTGCTGAAAGACGAGGAAGCTTACGAGCGGCTGACCCGTCACGGCAAGTGGGACAGCAGCGGCTCGTTCGAGGGCTGCGGCGCCGTGATCTTCGGCGAGCCAGGCGACAAGTCGAAATTCGCCTGGGTCTTTGCCGGCCACCACCTGACGCTCCGCTGCGACGGCAACTCGCAACCCGGCGCGGCCTGGGGCGGACCGATCTATTACGGCCACAGCGTCAACGGCTACGACAAGAACAACGTCTATTTGTATCAGACCGATGCCGTGCAGACGGTGTATGACGCCCTCGACGAGAAGCAGCGGGCCAAGGCCCACTCCACCAACAATCCCGGCGACACCTACCCCAACGGCATCAAGCCGACCAGTCCGCGGCACGGCATTCCGCTCAAGGAGCTGTCCGCGGAGCAGAAGGCCACCGTCGAAAGGTCGATGCGGGTGCTGCTCGACCCGTTCCGCAAGGAAGACGCCGACGAGGTCATGACGCTCGTGAAGAGCAACGGCGGCATGGACGAGGTCAACATCGCCTTCTACAAGGACGACGGCGCCAGCGACAAGGTCCGCTGGCACTTCTGGCGGCTGGAAGGCCCCGGCTTCGTCTGGAACTTCCGCCCGCTCCCGCACGTCCACTGCTTTGTGAACGTGCTGCAGGCCTAACGCCCGAACGATTGCGTTGAATGATCGCCGCCGGCGGCTAAAAACCGCCGGCGTTTTTGTGCGCCGGCTGCATCTCGGTTTGCTCTAGCCGATCCGCCCGCCGTGCAAGCTGGATGAAATCGTCTTGTTCGAGCGGAGTCAGCCGGCCTTCCTCGCTCTTGCCGACCAGCCGCTTTAGCCGCCGCTCGTCGGCGGCAGGAAGCTTGCCCTGGGCGGTTTGGATCAGCGACTCGTCGCTGGCGGCTTCGACTTGCAAATCCGCCTCCTACGGCAATACCCGCACCCGCAGGTTGCGAAACTCGATCGGCGAGCCTTCGGACTCCAGGCAGAGATAGCCGCTGGCTGGCTCGCAATTCGTACCGCCGGAAACCTCCTCGCCGTTGACCCACAGCCGCACTTCGCCGTTGATCGCGCGGATGTAGTAGTGGTTCCACTCGCCGGCCCCCTTGCTCAGCTCCTTCTTGGGAAAGCTGCGGCTGCCGTTGGGCGAAATCGGCGGAAAGGGCTTCATCTTGGCCTTTTGCGTCGGAAAGACATCGCCGTTGGTGGTGAACCAGTCCGGTTTGCGGTTGGGGTTGTTCTTGATGTAGTTTTCCTTGAAGCCGTGGTCGAGAATCTGCACCTCGATCCCCATCGGCAGCCCGCC
>DASRJB010000367.1:0-4422 GCA_035649715.1 Pirellulaceae bacterium | reverse complement strand
CATCGCGCGGCCGTCCAGTTTCTGGAGCAAGGCCGCCCGATCGGCCTCCGGCAATTGGCCGCGGCCAATCGCAGGGGTCGCCGCGGCGACGAGGAGACACAAGCACGGCCGAACGGCCCGACAGACAAGCTGGTAAATAGGCATAAAGGTGAACCTGACGACTTAGGTGCCGGACGACAGAGTGTAATACAAACAGAAGGAAACGAAGGCAACGAAGGCGAGATCAACTCAATGCCAGCCGCCCCCTCTTCCGCTACCTCTCTTCGCTTTCTTCGTTTCCTTCGGTTCCCACTCCGCCTGCCAGCAAGATTGTAATTCCTGGAGAAACGACGGGAATATTCGCCTCCGATTGGGTCTCTGTCCCGCACACGACCGATTCCCGGGATTGCAGCCATGAGCGATGTTCCGCAGCGCCGCTGGTTTCGCTTCAGCCTGCGGACGCTGTTCGTGCTGGTGACGGTGCTATGTTGCTGGCTGGCCTGGGAGTCGAGCGTCGTCCGCGCGCGGAAGAACCTGCTCCGGGAACTCAAGGTCAACCCGACATATACGGTGACGACGGCCGCCGAATGGGCCCGGCGATACCCGACCGGCTTTTTGGGGCAGCCGCCCAAGGCGGTGCCCTTCGTGCGGCGCTGTCTCGGCGACGAGGCCATTCAGGAAATCGGCTACTACACGTATCGGAAAGAAAAGTCCCAACTGAACCTCCCGCGCATCGCGCGGACCTTTCCCGAAGCGGAGCTCAAGGAGGATCATCCGCCCCTGGAGCCCTGCCATCCGGGCTGCTTTCCCCGCGGGACGTTCGTCGAGACGCCCGGCGGCCCGCGAGCGATCGAGACCATTCGGGCCGGCGAGGAGCTGATCGCCATCCTGCCCAGCGGCGAAATGACCATCGCCACCGTGCAATCGGTCTTCGTCACCACCAACCGCCTGTGGCGGATCGAAACCGCGGCTGGCGTCTTCTTCACGACCAAGCAGCAGCCGCTCTGCCTCGCCGCGGATCGGACGCTGCCGGCGGGCGAGTTGGAGCCCGGGCAATCGATCCTCCGGTTCGAGGGCGGCGCGACGTGCGAAGCGAATGTCGTTTCCGCCGCACCAACCGATCGCATCGAAACCGTCTTCAACCTCGTCCTCGGCGACTGCGAACGGTTCATCGCGGGCGGCTATCTCGCCCGCAGCAAACCGCCGGCCTTAGCCGCGAGCCCTGAAGATTGAATGCTAACTGCCGCAGCCGCCGCACCCTCCGCCGCCGCAGCCGCCACCGCCACATCCTCCGCCACCGCAACTGCTATTTCTTCGATTTGCCGATGCGGCTGAGCACCTGCTCGAGCGTCTGCCGCAGGACGAGGCCGCTCTTGCGGAGGAGCTGCACTTCCTTCGGCCAGAGGTCGATGGCGTGCCGCGCCAGGCAGCCGCCGCGGCCGACGACGGTGGGCACGCTGAGGGCCACGTCGCGGATATCGTAGCAGCCGTTCTGGACGGTCGAGACGGGCAGGACGCGGCGCTGGTCGAGGGCGATCGAGTGGATCACGTCGCGGATGGCGATGCCGACGGCGAAGCCCGCGCCGGTCTTCTTTTTGATGACTTCCGCGCCGGAGCCCTTGGTCCGCGTGAACAGCTCGTCGGCCAGGCGATTGCTCCAGCCGGGATACTTGTCGATCGGCAGGCCGGCAATGGCGGCGCTCGACCAGATCGGCACCATGCTGTCGCCGTGTTCGCCGAGGATTGTCGCGCTGACCTGAGTCGGCGCGGCTTTGAGCTCCTGGGCGATCAGACTGCGGAAGCGAATCGTGTCGAGCTGCGTGCCCAGGCCCAGCACCTGCGCCGTCGGCAGATCGAGCCGGTCGGCCGCAACGTAGGTGAGGATATCGACCGGGTTGCTCACGACGAGCACGACCGCGTCCTTTTTCACCCCCGTTTTGGCGACCTCCGCGAGAATACCGAGGAACAGGTCGGTGTTGCGGTTGATCAGGTCCAGCCGCGACTCGTCGGGCTTGCGCCGCAGGCCGGCGGTAATGCAGACGACGTCGCTGGTGGGCACGTGTTCGTAGCCGCCGGCGACGATCACCTGGTCGGCCACGCTCGGCCCGCCGTGCAAGAGGTCGAGCGCCTGGCCGCTCGCCAGCTCCTGATTGACGTCCAAGAGCGCTATCTCGCGAACGACTCCGCCGCACTGCAGCGCAAAGCCGGCGCTGGAGCCCACGAGTCCGCCGCCGCCGATGATGGAAACTTTCATAGGGTTCAGGGTTGCGAGAGTGCTGGTGGCTAGTGGCTAGAGGCTAGTGCATGTGACTGCTGTTGCTGATAACTAGCCACTAGCCACCAGCACTAGCCACTCGCTAGTGCTTCGCCAGTTCTTCCATCACACGCTGCGTAATCATCTGCACGAGCGCCTCTTGATCCATCCCGCCGGCCGCTGCGCCATTGGCCTTGGCGGCGTTCGGTCCCATCGGCGGCGGGGCTGGGAAGGCTTTGCGCTCGACGCCCGATTTCTGCCAGCTGTCGCGGAAGATGTCGTTGGCGCAGATGTCGCAGTTCTCGTATTCCTTCGTGTTTCGCGGATCGGACCAGCCCCACTTCTGCTTCAAATCAAGCAGCTCGCGCTCCTTCGTCTCATCGAAGAAGTTCACGCGCCCCAGCTGCTTGCTGAGCAGCAGCATCCGGCAATAGGCGTCGAGGATTTCCGTCCACCAGTAGGCCCGCTCGACGTTCTCGCCGTAGCTGACCGTGCCGTGGTTGGCGAGGATGATCACGTTCGTCTTCTGCACGAACGGGATCACCGTGTCGGCGAAGCCCTGGCCGCCGGGCGTTTCGTATCTGGTGATCGGCACGTCGCCGAGAAACACCTCGACTTCCGGCAGGACGCACTGCGGGATCGGCTCGCGGGCGATCGCGAACGCGCAGGCGTGCGGCGGGTGGCAGTGCACGACGCTCTTCACGTCGGGCCGCTGCCGGTAGATCTCCAGGTGCAAGAGGGCCTCGCTCGACCGCTTCTTGATCCCGGCCAGCTGCTTGCCCGTCATGTCGATCAGGCAGATGTCCTCGGGCTTGAGGAAGCCCTTGCAGTGCATCGTCGGCGTGCAGAGGACTTCGTTTTCGCCGGTGCGGACGGTGATGTTCCCGTCGTTCGCAGCCGCGAAGCCCTTGGCATAAATCCGCCGGCCGATTTCGCAGATGTCTTGTTTGAGCTTGTGGAGGTTGGCCATGGAGGCTGGAGTGGCTAGTGGCTAGTGCTGGTGGCTAGTGTTCGTGGTTAGCGGCTGGTGATTGATCACTAGCCACTATGTATTCACTTCATCGAGGATCGCCGCCGCGTACGCATCGACCGGTTTCAGCTCGGGCCGGAACGGCTGGGACGCTTCGGCGCCTTCGCTGATCGCGACGAGGCTGCCCAGGCCGGCGCCGTTGTCGTCCCAGGCGACCATCTCGTCGGCCTGCGGCTGCTGCTCGCCCCGCAATTCGGCCAGCGAGAGCGGGACGACCAGCCGCAGGCGAGCCCCGTTGAAACTGGGGTGGCAGCGATTGAGCGTGACGGTGCCGACGACTTTGGCGATTCGCATACCTTTTTCTTTTCAACGCAAAGACGCGGAGGAACGCCAAGGACGCGGAGAGGCAGAAAGGGACGGATTCATTGCTTTGTCCTCTTTGCGGCTTTGCGATGCTTAGCGCCTTTGCGTTCTTTCAAGGAAATGGCCAGTACCAGCTTCACGTTGTTTGGCGAACCAGGTCAACGCCTCGCTGCTTGAGCTCGTCGCGAACCGCTGGAGTCACGACGGCCTTGGCCGGCACGCTGACGCGGGAAACGTTGTTCAGCCGATCCTTCAGGGCCGCCAGCGTGACGACGCGGTCGCTCAGCCGCAACTCGCCGCCGGCCGCGTGCGGAGTGCCGTCGCCTTGCCGCAGGCGGCGGATGACCTCCTGCACGATCCACTCGAGTTGTTCGGGCGTGGCGGTCATTCGTCGCTGATCCCGATCACCGACCACCGTACCGGCGTGGCCTCGGTCTTGAGGATTTCCCGCATGTATTTGCCGTCGCTGGTAATCATCACCCGCTGCCCCTGGCCCGCGCCGACCGCATCCACGGCCACCTGCGGGTCACCGTCGGCTGCCTTGCCGTCCGCCATCAGCGGCTGAACGACAAGCAGCTTCTGCCCGCGCATGGTCGCGTGCTTGATGGTTGACGTCGCGGTGCCGACTACAAAGGCGAGTTGCATGTCTCAAAGCCGCGACCATTGGTCGCGGTCTGCAATACACCGCGACCAATGGTCGCGGCTTTGATTACCGTTTTCCCAAAATGCACAAATCATCGATCAACGAGCAGCGCCGCTCGCGGGTGAACGTCAGCGGCGTCGTCACGCCCTCGCCCGTGGGACCGGCGATGGAGAACGACAGGTAGCCCTCGCCGCCGAGGCCGAGCGAGGCCAT
>DASRJB010000366.1:0-2264 GCA_035649715.1 Pirellulaceae bacterium | reverse complement strand
CGCAGCTCGCCTACGCCGCCGGCGGGCAGCCCATGGCCTCGCAAGTGCTGTTCCGACTCGGCAAACTGCAAACGGCGCTGGCGGCCCACGATGCCGCCCCGCAGGCGCTGCACGGGCCGCAAGCGATGGTCTATCACCAGGCGGCGCTGGCCGCCGACGGCAGCAACTTCCAGGCGGCCAACGAGCTGGGCGTACTGCTGGCCCGCTACGGCCAGCTGCAGGAGGCGAAGCTGCTGCTGGTCCGAAGTGTGAGGATCCGCCCGCAGGTCGAGACGTGGCACAACCTGGCGGTCGTACATCGCCGCTTGGGCGAAGTCGAGCTGGCCCGCCAGGCCGACCGCGAGCGCGAGCTGCTCGGCCAGAAGTCCGGCGGCCGCACGAACGCCGCCGCCAGCGATGCCGTGCGGCTGGTTGATGCGCGGACGTTCGCGGCCGCGGCCGGCGGCGAGGCCGGCTGGCCCGCGAGCACCGCCGTCCGACCCACGGCCGTCAACCAGCAGCGGAGATAGCGCCATGGGCCGATACTTGTCGCTGCTGCCGCTCGTATTTGTCATCGCGCTAGGCGGGCTGGCTGCCTGGCCCCGGTCAGTGCCGCAGCCGCCCGCGGCTGCTGCCACGATTCGGCTCGCCGCGCCCGACCACGCCCAGGTCGCCGCAAATCCGCCAGAGCATCCCGTCGCGAACGCGATCTTCCACGTCGCACCGGGCGCGCGGCCGCCGATCAGGCTCTGCCAGGAAATCATCGCGACGCCGTGCGACGGGCCGTGCCAGCCGCCGATCTTTGGCGTCGATTGCGCCAGCGGCCCGCCCTGCGGCGAGGCCCACTGGGACCAGTGGGGGCCGATTCCCTGGCAGGCCTTCGCCCAGGGGGAATACGTCGGGCCGGCCCGGCTGCCGCACGTGCCGCAGTATCGCCTGCGTCCGGACGACGAGCTGGAGTTCGTCTATCGCCTGACGCGGGCCGAGCTCTCGCACAGCTACCAGCTCGAAGTGGGCGACGTGATCCGCATCGAGTCGCTGATCGATCCCACGCTCAACCGCGAGCTGACCGTGCAGCCCGATGGCACGGTCGATCTGTTGCTGCTGGGCCAGGTCCGCGTGTTTCGCCGCAGCGTGGAAGAAGTCCGCGGCGAGCTCAACGAGCGGTACAAGAAGTTCTACAAGCTGACCGACATCAACGTCACGCGGCTCAAGACGCAGACGAAGCTCGAGGACCTGCGAGCGGCCGTCGATAACCGCTTTTTCAGCGGCGGCCAGGGCAAGCGAGTCCGGGTGACGCCGGAAGGCACCGTGTCGCTGCCGGCGATCGGCATCGTCCCGGCCCAGGGGCTGACGCTGGATGAAATCAAGCTCGAGGTGGACGCCCGTTACAAGGCGGTCGTGGACGGCGTGGAGGTGACGCCGATCCTCGCCCAGCGGGCCCCGCGATTCGTCTACGTCGTCGGCGAGGTTCGCAACCCCGGCCGCTTCGACCTGGTCGCACCGACCACCGCGATGCAGTCGATCGCCCTGGCCGGCGGCTGGAACGTCGGCGGCAACCTCCGCGAGGTCGTCGTCTTCCGCCGGGCCGACGACTGGCGGCTCTTGGCCACGCGGCTGGACATTCGCGGCGCGCTCTACGGCGAGCGGCCCGCACCCAGCGACGAGATCTGGCTCCGCGACAGCGACATCGTCGTCGTTCCCAAGTCCCCCATCCGCCGGCTCGACGACCTGATCGAGCTGTACTTCACCCGCGGCGCTTATTCCGCGTTTCCCATCTTCTTCAACTACTCGATCAACGGCTCGCCCGCCGTGATCGCCGGACCCTAGGGCGGCGCCGTTTAGCCCCGGCCCCCAGGCCGGCTGCCGTAGCCGACGCTGCCAGCGTCGGAGGCAGTGGGGTGCAGCAGCGAAGCGCCCGGCGCCATGGGGCGGCTGCCGCGTGAAACGGCGCCTGGCGATCACGAGAGATTGCAAATTGCAAATTGAGAAATGCAAAACGCAAAGTGGAAACTGGGGTCCCAGAAGTCCATCGCGTAGGGTGGGCTGTGCCCACCGCGGCGCTGTGGTGGGCATAGCCCACCCTACTTGCTGCGTGGGGCTCACCCTAGAACCAGCCTCCCCGCGGGGGCAGGGGGCCGTCCTCGGGGTCGAAGACGAAGAGGGTGGGGAGGCCCTTGCGCTGGGCTTCGCGGCATTCTTCGAGGCGGAGCATGTGCAGGCGGCGGCGCTCGGCTTTCTCGGCGGCCTCGCGGTGGGCTCGCTGCTGCGGGGTTTCTTTAGCC
>DASRJB010000365.1:0-6013 GCA_035649715.1 Pirellulaceae bacterium | reverse complement strand
GGAGCTGGCCGACCTGGTGATTCCCGACCTCGCCAAGTTCGAGGATTGGGAAGTGATGGATAAGCTCTTCGACCTCTTCAAGAACGCCAACGAGAAGAACAGCTGGGTCCGGGTGCCGGTGATCAATTACCTGCGAACCTGCCCGCTGCCCAAGGCCAAGACCCTGCTCCAGGAGTGCGAGAAGATCGATCCCGCGGCCGTGAAGCGGGCCAATACGTTCTTCCCCGGAGCGCCTTCCGCGGCGCCTGCTCCGGCTGCCGAGAAGACCTCCCGCTCGCAGCCCGCACCCGCCGCGGCAGGCTCGACACTGGCCATGCGCGGCGAGCCCGACGGCTCGCCCGGCCAGTCGCAGTCGGTCGGCGGCGGGCCTCCCGTTCCACCGGAGGATAACGGCGACGAATTGCTCGCGGCGGCCAATCAGGGGGCCGAGCGGGCAGCCGCGATTCGCCACAGTTCGCTGCCGGCGGCGAACCTGTGGGCCGTGATCGGCGTACCATGGGCGGTGGGGATTGCGATTCTTCTGGTCCAGTGGTCGGTGCTCAAGAGCGCCGCCCGATAACGTGACATGACAACGGCCGCGACCTATAGCCCACCCGCCAGCCACGAAGAGAGCCTCGCCCCGTACCGCGCGGTCTGCCGCTCGGCGGTGCTTTCGCTCGTGCTGGCCCTGATCAGCCTGCCGCTGGTCGCGATGGCGGTGGTCTCGTGCCTGTTCCGCTTCGGCGACGCGGTGCAAGTCGGCCTGGTGGGCGGCGCGCTGGCCTTGCCCGCGGCGCTGCTCGGCTGGAGCGGTTGGCGGACCGTGCGGCGCTATCCCGACGAATACACCGGTGGCGGCCTGGCCCGGTTCGGCTTCATCGCCGGTTTGGCGCTCTTGCTGGTGGGCTTCAGCGCGGCGACCTTCACCTATGCGACGGAAGTGCCCGACGGCTACGAGCGGATCGGCTTCTGGGATTTGGCGCTCGACCCCGATCGGCCGGATTTGTGGTACTCGCCCAAGGCCGAGCAGCTGGAGGGCAAGCGGATCTTCATCAAAGGCTACATGCATCCGGGCGTCGCCACCCGCGGCAAGGTCAACAACTTCATCCTGGTCAAGGACCTCGGCACCTGCTGCTTCGGCGGGCAGCCGCAGCCGACGCACATGATCGCCGTCTACATTCCCAACGCTGTGGATCGGCCCAGCTACTCGACGCAGACAATGAAGCTGGCCGGCACGTTCCATCTCGTAAAAACGCCGAGCAGCGGTCTGGGAGTCGAAGGCGTGCTGTATCACCTCCAGGCCGACCAGGTGCGGTAGCTCCGGGGCGCGGGCATGTTCCTGGGCGTCGAGATCGGCGGCACGAAACTGCAGCTGGGCGTCGGCGCGGGGGATGGCAGCGAGTTGGCGACCCTGGTCCGGCGCGACGTCGATGCGGCCCGCGGGGCGGCGGGCATCCTCGAAGAGATCGAACGCTCGGCCACGGCCCTGATCCAGAAGCACAAGGTCCAGCGGATCGGATTTGGCTTCGGCGGACCTTGCGACGCCGGCCGCGGCACCGCGACCAAGAGTCACCAGGTCGCCGGCTGGGAGAATTTTCCGCTGGTCCGCTGGTGCCAGGAATCGCTGGGCAAGCCCGCGGTAATCGGCAACGACTGCGACGTCGCCGCGCTGGCGGAAGCCCGCTTCGGCGCCGGCCGCGGCGCGCTGGGCGTGCTCTACGTCACCGTGGGCACCGGCATCGGCGGCGGGCTGGTCTTCGGAGGCAAGCTGCACGGCAGCGGCCGGCCCGCGGTAGCCGAGATCGGCCACCTGCGGCCGGGGCTCAACGCCGATCTGCCGGAGATGACCGTCGAATCGCTCGCCGCGGGCCCCGCGATCGCCGCGGCCGCCGTCGCCCGCATGTCGGGCCAGGTCTCGCGGCCGCTCGATACGGTCCGCGGGCCGCTCGAGCATCAGAGCCGCCAGCAAGTCCGCCAGCGGCTGGCCGACGTGCAGGACACCGAGACGGAGTACGTGGCCGATTTGCTCCAGCGAGCCGGCGGCGACGCCGAGCGGCTGACGGCGCGGCACGTCGCCCAGGCCGCGGCCGAAGGGAACGACATCGCCCGGCAAGTGCTCGACCACGCCTGCCAGGCGCTGGGCTGGGCGATCGCCCAGGCGATCACGCTCGTCGCCCCGGAAGTCGTGGTCATCGGCGGGGGCGTCTCGCTGATTGGCGAGCCGTTCTTCTTCGGCCCCGTGCGGGCTGAAGTCCAGCGCTACGTCTTCCCGCCCCTGGCCGGGTCGTTCCGCATCGTTCCGCCGCTGCTGGGCGAGCTCGCCGTGGTCCACGGGGCCGTCGCCCTGGCGGCAGAGCAGAACAGCCAGTGAAAATCGAATGTGACGCGATGGTTCCATTTGCGGTCTTTAGAATGGACCGGTCACGCGCTCGCTCCGCGAGCAGGTTTGCTCCCGGCTAAAGGCACATGTTTCGAAGGCTCCGCCACCTCCTGGAGATGATCCGCTTCAGCCATACGCTGTTCGCGCTCCCCTTTGCGCTCTTGGCGGCGGTCATGGCCTGGGCCACACCACTGGCCACTCACCGCTCTCCACCGACCTTTGACTGGCGTCAACTGCTGGGCATCCTCGTCTGCATGGTCGGCGCACGCAGCGCGGCGATGGCCTTCAATCGGCTGGTGGACCGGCGGATCGACGCCGAGAATCCGCGGACCAGGTCGCGGCACCTGCCAGCCGGAATCCTCTCGGCGACCAGCGTCTGGCTCTTCACGCTGGCGTCGGCGGCCGTGTTCGTCGCCGGCACACTCCTGTTTCTGCCGAACCGGCTGCCGCTGCTGCTGTCGCTGCCGGTGTTGCTGTTCCTGCTCGGCTACAGCTATGCCAAGCGTTTCACGGCGCTGGCCCACTTCTGGCTCGGCGCGGCGCTGATGCTCGCGCCGGTCTGTGCCTGGATCGCGATCCGCGGCGAAGTGCTTCTGGTCCAGCCGGCCGACATCCTGCCCGCGGTGCTGCTGGGCGCGGCGGTGCTGGCCTGGGTTTCGGGGTTCGACATCATCTATGCTTGCCAGGACGCCGACTTCGACCGGCAGGCACGCCTCCGCAGCGTTCCCGCGCTGTTGGGCGTTAAGAGTGCTCTGCGACTGGCCGCTCTCTGTCATCTGCTGGCGCTCGTGCTGCTGGCCGCGCTGCCGCTGATCTGCCCGCAACTCGCGCTGGGGTGGATATACGGCACAGGAGTGACCGCCGTGGCCGTGCTGCTCGTCTATGAACACTGGCTTGTCCGGCCGGACGACTTGACGCGAGTCAACGTGGCGTTCTTCAATATCAATGTCATCATCAGCCTCGGCCTGCTGGTTGTCGGCACGGTCGATCTGCTCCTCTGACGCACGGATGCTGCATGCCGCACTCGATTCAGATTCTGGTCGCCGCTTTGCTGCTGGCTGCCGCCGGCTGCGGCCCAAGCGCGCCGACCGCGCCGCCTGCGACTGCGCCCGCTCCACCGCAGACCAACACGGCCGCCGATCCCGTTCAGCCGACGACAGCGGCGTCGCCGCCCTCAGCCGCGCCGTCCACTGCGCCGCCCGCCGCGGAGAGCGGGCTGGCCGGGCTCATGGCTCGCTACCTGAAGAGCGACGAGGCGGGCATCTGGCGGCCCGACGAGCAGGCAGCCACGGAGCTGGAAAAGCTTGCACCCACCGCCGCCCAGGTGTTGCCGCTGCTAGCGAATCCGCGGGTTGAAGTCCGCCGCTCGGCAGCGTTCTATTGGCTGGGTTCGTTCGACCCCGCTGCGCCCGAGCAGGTCGCCCACTTCACGAAACTGCTGGGGGACAGCGACCGCACGATTCGCGGCATCGGACTGGCGGCCGTCAAGGAGCTGCCGGCGGCCGACCAGCTCGCCGCGCTGCCCCAACTGGCCGAGATGCTCGATCCGGCCCGCGAAGACAAGGCCGATAACCGGGCGGCCATCGCCCGGCTCTTGGGCTCGCTCCGTGCGCAGGCCGCACCGGGATTGCCGGCGCTGCTGGCTGCCGCCAAGTCAGATCCCGACGGCAAGGTCCGGGCCGCGGGACTGGCGGCGATCGCGCAGATCGCGCCCGCCGCCGAGGCCATCCCGCCGCTGACCGCGGGCCTGGCCGACAAGGACGCAGCCGTAAAGGTCGTGGCCGCGGCTCAGCTGCGGCGGCTGGGCCCGGCTGCCGCGCCGGCCGCAAAGGAGCTCGCTGCCGCATTGTCCGATGCCGACCAGCGCGTCCGCGAAGCCGCGACCGAGGCGCTGATCCTGATCGGCGCGCCGGCCGTCGAGCCGCTGGCCGGCGTGCTGGCCGGCAAGAGCGACGAGGCCCGCAAGTACGCCCTCGTCGCCCTCGGCAGAATCGGCCCGCCGGCAAAAGCAGCCCTGCCGGGCATCGAAAAATGCCTGAAGGACGGCGACGCGGCCACGAGCCGGCTGGCGGCCCAGGCCCTCAAGCAGATTGGGCCGCCGTGACCGAGCCAATGACCTCGACCAGCACGGCCTGATCCGCCGCCGCAATCGCCGGCAACTTGACTTCGAGCCGCGCGCCGAAGGACTCGGCCTGCGTGATCCGCACGTCGGCTTCGCCGTCCAGCGCGTGCGCCGTCAGCTGCGGCACTCGCACCAGCGGCGGGCAGAACGCGACGTGAATCGCTCCCTGCCGATCGCCGGCCGGAACTACGGCCCGGAGCACCGCATGCACCGACTCGCCGCCCGCGTCGTCCTGCACTCGCGTCACTTGCTGAACCAGGTTCGCGGGCAGCTCCAGCTCGGCTTCGTCAGCCCTGACTGCACTTCGGGCGACTGCACTTCGGGCGACTGCAAAGTGCCCGCGAAAGGCCGGCAGCCAGCTCGCGGCTTCGCTCGCCGCGACCAGGAACCAGGCCGGCACGACGGCTACGGCCGGTGTGCCCTTAAGCGTCACGGCAGCCAGGATCGAAATCGTGATGACTGTGATCGCCAGACAAATCACGAATTCCTTACGAAGTACTGAGTACTGAGTACCAAGTACGACGCCGCCTGGGCACAGCGACCGGCGGATGGCGGCCGCCGCCGCGCAGCACGACAAAGCCACGGCCGCCAGCCCGCCCAAACCCAACGGCTGGATCAGTGCGCCGCTCATGCGGCGGAGGACGAGCGTGATTGCCACCAGCGCCAGCGCAGCCAGCAACGTCCAGGCGGCGAGCTCTGCCAACTGCCGCTCGCTGGTTCGTCCTGGCAGCATCAGGGCTCCCGCCGTGGAGCGCATGGTATTAGCGGCAGGCCAGAGGCCCGCTCCAAGTCATCGCGCCGCGCCGGCCAGCGAGCCGGCGGCTTCGGCCAGTTGCGGAGCGCGGGCAGTGTTTTCCCAGCTGAATTCGGGCTCGGAGCGGCCGAAATGACCGCCAGCAGCCGTCTTGCGATAGATGGGCCGCCGCAGGTCGAGATACTTGATGATCCCGCTCGGCGTCAGCGAGAAGAACGACCGCACGACTTCGCACAGCCGCTCGTCGTCCACGCGGCCGGTGCCGAAGGTATCGACGTTGACGCTCACCGGTTCGGCGACGCCGATCGCGTAGGCCAGCTGCACCTCGCACCGCTCGGCCAGGCCGGCGGCGACGATATTCTTGGCCACGTGGCGGGCCATATAGGCCGCGCTGCGATCGACCTTGGTCGGGTCCTTGCCGCTGAACGCGCCGCCGCCGTGCCGCCCCCAGCCGCCGTAGCTATCCACGATGATCTTCCGCCCGGTCAAGCCGCAGTCGCCGTTGGGACCGCCGACGACAAAGTTGCCCGTCGGATTGATGTAGTACTTGATGTCGCCGCTGACCAACTCCTTGGGCAGCTCGGGCTTGACCACCTTGTTGATCACGTACTCCTTGATCTGATCCTGCGTCACTTTCGGCGAATGCTGCGTGCTGACGACCACGGCGTCGATCCGCACGGCCCGGTCGCCGTCGTATTCGACCGTGACCTGGCTCTTGCTGTCGGGCCGCAGCCAATCGACTTCGCCCGACTGTCGCGCCCGCGTTAGCCGGTTGAGA
>DASRJB010000364.1:0-2958 GCA_035649715.1 Pirellulaceae bacterium | reverse complement strand
AGGGAAAGTGATTCGCCGCTTGCATCGAGGACCAGACGCCGTCATCCCGATTGAGGACAAGTGACATGCGATTCCCGCTGACTCTCTGTGCTGCCGCGATACTCGCGTATTGGGTGCACAGCGCGCTGGCCGCGGAGCCGCTCCTATTAAATAACGCCGAGTTCGCCCAGTGGCAGGACCGAGCACCCGTCGGCTGGAGTGTGTCGGTAGGAGCCAAATCTGGCGGCGATGTCCCGTCGCGTTTGCAGAAGGCGGACGGCGGTGGGATCGAGCTGAGCGGCGATGCGGCAACGGGCCAGTGGCGCGTCGTCTCGCAGAAAGTGGCCATCGGCAAGGAGGGCGGGCTGCGCCTGCAATTCGAGGCCAGCACGGCCGATTTGCAGCGCGAGCGCGGCCAGTTCGACAACTGCTACGTCGGCCTCAACGTCGTTGATGCCGGCGGCAAAAGGGCCACGTTCGCCTTCCGCAATCTGTTCGAGACGAAATGGGCGCCGGGCCAGGTCGTCGTGAATCTGCCGGCGTCGGCCGCAGCGGTCGAAGTGATGCTGGTCCTCTCCAAGAGCGGCAAGCTGCAGGTCCGCAACCTTCGTCTGGAGCAGCTTGCTCCGGCCGACAGCTTCGACGTACTCGCGGCGGAGCTCGACCGCTACTACAGCTTCTTCGCCCTCAAGAAGTTCGACTGGCGCGCGCGGGCCGCCGTGTATGAAGCCCAGGGCCGCGCGGCCAAGACGCCGGACGAGTTTATTGCCGCCGTGCAGCCGCTGCTCGCAGAACTGAAGGACCTGCACGTGGTCATCGTGGCGGACGGCGGCAAGGAAACGCCCACCTATATTTCCCGGGCCGATCGCAACTTCGACGCCCGGACGATCGCCGGCAAGCTCAAGGACGTCAAGCAGATCGGCCGCATGGGGTTCACCGCGCGGACACCGGAAGGATACGGCTACGCCGCCCTGGGCACGCTGGCGGCCGATGAGAAGACCACCGCCGAGATGCTGGCCGCCGTGGACGCTCTGCTGGACGCCAAGGGGCTGATCCTCGACATCCGCGTCAACGGCGGCGGGCAAGAAGGAGTCGCCCAACAGATAGTCTCGCGTCTGATCGGACAGCCGCTGGCGTATGCCAAAAACCAGTTCCGCGGCGGCGCAGCACACGACGACCTCGTCACGCTCGGCACGCGGCAAGTCGCGCCGAGGTTGGACCAGCCGTTCCGAGGACCGGTCGTCGGCCTGATCGGGCCGGGCTGCGTCAGCAGCGGCGAAGGAATGGCGCTGATGCTCAAGGCCCTGCCAAATGCCACGCTGATCGGCCAGAATACGCGCGGGGCCAGCGGCAATCCGCAGCCGGTAGCCCTGCCTAACGGCCTGACCGTACGCTATTCGACGTGGGTTCCACTGGACATGGAAGGCCAGCCATTCGAAGGGACGGGCATTCAGCCGGCGACGCGGATCGACGACGACTCAACGGGCGTCAAGGGACTCCAGGCCGCGATCGAGCACTTGAACCAGGCCACGAAATAAGGAGCCGGTTGATGAAGACTTCCAGGCGGGCGTTGCTGGCGGCCGCGGCCGCCGGCTCTTGTGCGCTTGTCGCGCGGGCACGCGCGGCAGATGCCCTGCGAGTGCCGCGGGCGGAACTCGACCGGATTCTCAACCAGCCCGTGCTGACGACTGACTTCGTGAAAGAGCCAGTAATCGTGGAGTCGGTCGAGTTGCTCGTGAATGGACGGAACGACCTGGTGCGGACACGCTCGGCGGCGGGCGTGGAAGTTGTAACCGTGCCGAATCCTGAGCGGATGGCGCAGACCTATCCGATCTTCCTGAAGAACATTGTGCCGGTCTTCTTGAAGCAGGATGCGCGGAAGCTGGAGTCGCTGCTCTGGGACGTCTACCGCCACAGCAGCAACTACAAGCTGCAGGGGATCGCGCTGTGGCCCGGCGTCGCGGCGATCGAGATGGCCCTCCTGGAGCTGATGGGCCAGACGGCCGGCCGGCCGCTGGCCGATTTCTTCGGTGGCCGCTCGCGCGACGAGATTGCCGTCTATTACGCCAGCGGCAACCGCGGCAATACGCCTGAGGCCGAGGTCGAGTATCTGCAAAAGCTCGTCGCCGGCTCCGGGGCCAAGGCGATCAAGTTCCGCCTCGGCGGGCGGATGAACAAGAACGTCGATTCGCTCCCCGGGCGCACCGAGGCCCTGATCCCGCTCGTTCGCAAGACGTTCGGCGACGCGCTGACGCTCTATGCCGACTCGAACAGCTCCTATGACGCCAAAGAGGCGATCCGCATCGGCCGCCTCATGGAGCAGCACGGCTACGGCTTCTACGAAGAGCCCTGCCCGTTCGACGACCTGTGGGACACCAAGGAAGTCGCCGACGCGCTCACGATACCCGTTGCCGGCGGCGAGCAGGAATTCAGTATGGCTCGCTGGCGGTGGGCGGTTGCCGAGCGGGGCCTGGACATCGTGCAGCCCGACCTGCATTACGGCGGCGGCTTCATCCGCGCCACGCAGGTCGCCCGCATGGCTGCAGCTGCCGGCATGCCCGTCGTCCCGCACATGTCGGGCGGCGGCCTGGGCTATCTCGACGTGGTCCACTTCGCCTCGTTCACGCCCAACATCGGCCCGTTCATGGAGTTCAAGGGGAACACCGATCTGCCCGCACATTGCCCTACGTCGTCACTGAAAGTCGAGCGTGGCCTCGTCCGCGTGCCCACCGGAAGCGGCTGCGGGATCACGATCGACCCGGCCTTCGTGAAGCAGGCCCGAGTCGTCGCCGCTGGGCCTTAGTCTTGCTCGTCAGTTTGCCTGCCCTGCAGTTAGAATGCGGTTATGCCGCTGGAACGCTTGCTGCTGCCGCTGCGATCGCTCCGGGCGCGGCTGATGCTGTGGAACGCGGCGGCCGTGGCCCTGACCGGCGTGCTCTCGCTGCTGGCGGTCCGCGAGGGCGTCCGCTATGCCCTGCT
>DASRJB010000363.1:0-3079 GCA_035649715.1 Pirellulaceae bacterium | reverse complement strand
AAAAGTATTTGGCGCAGTAGGGAATAAATGTTCGGATGTGCGCATCGAATCATATCAGGGGTGGATCGGTTGCGGTCTCCGGATTCGAAGAGGAGCTCGTGACCGTTCGCATTCCAAGGGAAATGAAGACGCCGTTGCACTAACCGTTATCTGTCGCCCTCTAAGTCTTCTATCGCTTCTGTTGCTAATGTACCCGTAAAGTTATATAGTGATCGTAAGTGTATGTTCGGTGCGAAGTTGGAGCGATTGCGGCCCGTTTGTCGCCTGGTCACAAACCGGCTCGAGCCAGCCTGCCGCGGAAGGGCTTAGCGGCGTAAATGGTTCCGTAACCAAAACGGCAATGCGCCCCTTAGCGGTCGCCGCGGTAGGGCGGGTGGGCGGTTTTGGGAACGGCGAGGGCGATGGCTTTGCCGTGGAGATGCGGGCGGCCGTGGGTCTGGTCCCACTCGCGACGCTCCTCGTAGTGGACGATCCGCAGGTGCCGGGCGAGGAGGTGCAGCAGCTCGTTGGGCTCGAAGTAATGGGCGACCGCCCCGGCTGTCTCGCTGACCGGCGCTTGAAGCTGGTGACCGAAGCCGGTGGGCGAGCCGGGGTCCTCCGTGGTATGCACCTCGGCATACAAAACACCGGCACTCGTCAGGGCCGAAGCGATCTTCGGCAGAATGAAGAGGCATTTCGCGCGCTCGATGTGATCGAAGGCCGTCGTGGCCACAATCACGTCCAGCGCCTGCAGCGGATAGTCGTAAGCCGCAATGTCCTGCCGAACGACGGTGACGCGATCGGCCAGGCCGCGCCGGCGGGCTTCCTCGGCCAGGTGCTTGAGGCCTTCCTCGGCGACATCCACGGCGGTCATGACGAGGCCCCGCTCGACCAGAGCCAGCGTGTCGCGGCCCAGCCCCGCCGCCAGGTCCAGGCCCCGGCCTCCGCGCACGCACTGATCCACGTAGCGGACGAGCTCGCGCGACGGCTCGGTCCCATAGGTCCGATCGTCGGCGCGATAGACGCGGTCGAAACGCGCCGCCTGGTGTTGAGGATCGGTCCGGCTCATAGCAGGACCCATCCTTGCAACTGCCGGGCCGAATCGCCGCGGCTGAGCTGGTAGAATTCCCCGAATGAACGCTGCTCCTACATTGTGGTCGTCCGACACCGTCTGCCTCCACGCTGACGGAGTGGGAGTGCCGGCCATCGCCCGCGCGATGTACGAGCGGACGTGCCGGACGGACTTTTCCGCGCCGGGGTTCTGCCTGCTGAATGCGGGGAGTGAGCGAGGATCGCGAGGCTTGCGGCGGCTGATGGTGGATCTCAGGCAAGAGCTGGCGACTCTGCACGAGGCGAGAACGGGTCAGACGCTGAATTTCGTTTCGGTGGTTCGCGTCGATCAGCAGGCCACGACCCGGCCGCACCTCGACGGCGGTCCGGAGCAGTCGCTGCTGATGCTGGGCTACGAGCCGAGCGCTGTGAGATCGGAATTGGAGATCTCGGATTATTCCCGCTGCGCCTTCGATCTAGGATTGACGCCCAAGGAGTTTCTGGGGCGGCACAATCCGATGTTTCGCTCGGGCTCCGAGCTGCTGCGGGCGTACACGACGCGTATTCCGTGCTTTTCGCCGGCGGACCATCAGATTGCATTCATCAACAACAGCTCGACGCCATATTCCGCGGACGGAGCGACCTGGCAGGGAGTGCTGCACACGGCGACGGTCCCCGCTCCCGACGAGAACCAGCGGCGCGTGATTAATTCGACGATGCTGGCGTCGGTTCCGCTGGGCACACGGGAAAGCGTATCCACTGCGGAATTGGACGAGTTCTTAAAGACGACGGCCGTTCGCCGGCAAGGCTACGACAAGCCACACTTGCAGGACGACGCGTAAGGAGGTCTAGCGGGAGCGGCGGGCCCGCGGGTGGGCCCGTTCATAGACGGCGCGGAGGCCGGCGGTCGAAACGTGCGTATAGATTTGCGTGGTGACGAGGCTCTTGTGGCCGAGCAGCTCCTGCACGCTGCGGATATCGGCGCCGCGGTCGAGCAGGTGCGTGGCAAAGCTGTGGCGGAGCGTGTGCGGCGTCGTCCGCAGGTCCAGGCCCGCCAGCTTCAGGTGCTTGAGCAGGAGCCGCTGGACGCTGCGGGTCGTCAGGCGGCGGCCGAACTTGTTCGTGAAGACGGGCGCGAGTTGGCTGGCGGGCTCGCGCGGCGAAAGCTTGCGGAGCTTGAGCCAGCGCAACAGCGCCTTGGCGGCAAAGCTGCCGACGGGCGCGAGCCGCTCGCGGCGGCCCTTGCCGCGGATGCGAAGCAGCCCCTCGGCCAGATCGAGGTCGCCGTCGTTCAGGCCGACCGCCTCGCTCACGCGGAGACCGGCCGAGTACATCGTTTCCAATATTGCCCGGTCGCGAATCCCCTGCGCGGTCGTCGCCGGCGGCGCGACGAGCAGCGTGCCGATCTCGCTCGTCGAGAGAAAATGCGGCAGCTTGCGGTCGGGCCGCGGATTGCGGAGCGGCTTGGCGGGATTGCTCTCGGCCAGGCCTTCCCGCTGCGCGAATCTGTAGAACGTGCGGAGCGACGCCAGCCGGCGGGCGACGCTCGATTTGGCATAACCGGCTTCGTGCAGGGCCGAGACGTAGCCCCGCAGGTCCAGCGGCGTGACCTGGCCCGGCGACGGCGTGCGGCCACAGGCCTGCGCCAGGTAATCGGCCAGCGAGGTCAGGTCCTCGCGATACGACTTGATCGTCAGCTCGGCCGCGTTCCGCTCGACGCTGAGAAAGCGGAGGAATTGCGTGATGGCGGCATGCATCGGAATGGGCTAGGGCTAGGGGCTAGGGCTGGAGGCGCGGTGCATCCAACCCTAGTCCTAGCCCCAAGCCCTAGCCCTTGTTTTGCTCGTCGCTCGCCAGCGGCAGCTTGAAGCGCGGCCGGGTGTGCAGCGGGGAAGGCTCGGCGGCCGGTGGCTGCGGATGCTGCGCCTGGGCCCGCTGCTCGATGGCGGTCTGGCGGATTCGCTGGCTGAGGACGGCGGCGTCGTACCAGCTGAAGCTCAATTCGGGGTTGCTGGCAAAGCGGCCGAGCGTCCGCAGGGCCTCGCTCCGC
>DASRJB010000362.1:0-2282 GCA_035649715.1 Pirellulaceae bacterium | reverse complement strand
ACCGCAAGCAACGTACAGGCAGCCATCCGGGCCGAGTGACAGGCCGACAGCCTGAAAATGAATGACTCCCGATAGTCCGCTGATTAGCAACTGCTCCAGCCACTTGCCATCGCCGGTCACCGTCGTTGGCGGTCCGCGCTTCTCGGTCGCGGCTGCCGCCAGTTGCTCAGCCAGCATCGGGTCAAATGGCCGCCGACGAAGGACGCGTCCGCCGCTGGTCCAATAGAACCAGCCGTCGTTGACGAGCAGACCGGAAGGCAACTCCAAATCGTCCATGACGACGCGCGCCTCGTCGAACACGCCGTCGCCATTGGTGTCGTGCAGCGACTTGAGCACGTCGCGCGTGGACTTGGTCGTCCGAAAGTGCTTGATGGAGCGGCCGCCCTCCAGGGCGACGTCCTGCGACTCCTCGCGCAGCTCTCCCGGCCGCCACTCGATCACATAGGGCGTACCGTCGTCGCCAAACGCCAGCAGTCGCGGATTGACTACGGCAGGTTGCTGCGCCGCGACCTCGAGCTTGATGCCGCGGGGCGTCCGAAAACCCTTGAGCCCTGGATCGGCCTCGCCCTGGTCGAACATTTCGACCCAGCCTGGCGTGGGCAGTGGCTGCTGGCCGCTAATTGCCTGCTGGGCGAGGAGCGGAGACGTCGCCGTCACCAGGCAGAGCGCCAGGCATGTTCGCAGAGTCCACATGCTCCCATTGTGACACATCCGGCCGCGGCGGGGGAAGCATCTCGGGGGCCAGCTTTTCTTCGCGGAGGATCGACATCACGCTCCTCTCGATCGTCTGGCACATGTCCTCCAGCCGCAGATCGTCGGCCGAGGTGCCGAAGGGATCTTCGATCTCCTCGGCGATGATCTCGACGCCGATCATGAAGTAGCCGAGCATCGCCGTGGCGGGAATGTCCCACCACCCGAAGGTCTCGACCAGGCCCCACGGCAGCGTCAGCAGGTAGATCGCGATCGACTGGCGGATGAACCAGCGGTAAGAGATCGAGATCGGCGACTTCTGAATCCGCTCGCATGCCCCGCAGATGTTCATCAGCGACGAGGCGTGCTGGTCGAGAAACAGCAGCTCGAAGCCGCCGAGCTGATCGTTCTGCCGCCAGACTTCGAACTGGTCGTAGATGCGGGCGGAGACATAGGCCGGCACGTGCTGCGGGTGCGAGGTGTCGGTCTTGAAGCCGCCCAGGTCGGTCAGGTGGACGCCGCCGCGGAGGTGCCCCTTGAGGGCCCAGGCAAAGTCGCAGAGCCAGCGGCCCAAGCGCTGCTTCTGTTCGGGGTCGGCCCGCACGCAGGTCTGCACCTTGATCGCCAGGTTGCGGCAGTCGTTGACGAGCTGCCCCCACAGCTTGCGGCCCTCCCACCAGCGGTCGTACGACGTGTTGGTGCGAAAGACGAGCAGCGTACCCAGGATCAAGCCCAAGAAGCCGTGGAATTCAGGACGGACCGTCTCAACGTGCGGCAGCACGAACCGGTCGAGCAGCACGACGAGCGTCGCATACCCGGTCACCGCGGCTACCGTCACCCAAATCCGCCCGAAGATCGGCGTGTTGTGGAACGACGTCAGGACGGCGACCCAGGGGCTGACCATTGCCTAATGCGGAATGCGGAGTGCTGAGTGACGGCGGCGGGTTGAGTACGGCGCTAGGCGGCGTTAGGTTTTGGGCGTCGGCTTGCTATTGAACGCTACTTTGTGAAACGAGGCCAGACGTGGTCCAGGAATTGGTCGCCGGCGTGCACCGCTTCAAGCGCGAGGTCTTTCAGGGCCAGCAGGAGTTGTTCGAGCGGCTGGCCGGCGGCCAGGAGCCGCAAACGCTGTTCATCACCTGCTCGGATTCGCGGATCGACCCGAACCTGATCACGCACACCGACCCGGGCGACCTGTTCGTGCTGCGGAACGCGGGCAATTTGATTCCGGCGTACGGCGCGGCCAGCGGCGGCGAGGTGGCAACGATCGAGTTCGCGGTGACGGGGCTGGGCGTACGGGACATCGTCGTCTGCGGCCATTCGCACTGCGGTGCGATGAAAGGCCTGCTGCATCCCGAGTATCTCGCGGAGATGCCGGCCGTGGCCGAGTTCCTCCGGCATGCCGAGGCCACGCGGCGAATCGTGAAGTCGAAATACTCGCATCTGCACGGCGAGCCGCTCTTGGATGCCACAATCGAAGAAAACGTGCTGGTGCAGCTCGAGAATCTTCAGACGCATCCTGCGGTTGCGGCGGCCCTCGCGGGGGACCAGCTGAAATTGCACGCCTGGGTCTATGACATTGCCACCGGCGA
>DASRJB010000361.1:0-2752 GCA_035649715.1 Pirellulaceae bacterium | reverse complement strand
TGCCACGGCGAAGACGGGGCCAGCGAAGGCGGCTTCAACTTTGTTCTCAACCTGGAAAAGCTCGCCCGCACGGTCGTCAAGCCGAAGAACCTGGCCGGCTCGCTGTTGTGGGAGCGGATTTCAGCGACGGACGAAAGCGTGATGCCGCCCGAGGGCGAGAAGCCGCGGCCGACTCCAGAGGAGATCGCACTGGTCAAAGCGTGGATCGAGGCCGGCGCGCCGGCTCTGCCGACCGCCAAACCGCGCGAATTCATTCCCAACGAGCAGGTCGTCAAGTGGGTCTATGCCGACGTGCAGAAGGCGGCCGAGCGATCGCGGCGGTTCCAGCGGTATTTCACGCTGACGCACCTCTATAACGCCGGCGTCTCGGAGGACGAGCTGCAAACCTACCGCAACGCCTTTTTCAAGCTGATCAACAGCCTGTCGTGGAACACCGACCTGGTTCTGCCCGAGGCCCTCGACCCGGCCAAGACCGTGTTCCGCATCGACATCCGCCAGCTGAACTGGAGCGGCGAGCAGTGGCAGCAAGTCGAGTCGGCCAATCCCTATTTCCTGGCGCTCAACTCGGCCGAGGCGCTGGCCTGCAATACGGCGACGCAGTCGAACATGCCCTATGTGCGGATCGACTGGTTCGTGTTCGCTGCCAGCAAGCCGCCGCTGTATCACGCGATGCTGGCCCTGCCCGAAACGGCCGCCGAGTTGGAAGCGGTACTACACGTCAACGCCGAGGCCAACATCGAGCAGGAAAAGGCGATCCGCGCCGGTTTCAATCGCTCAGGCGTCTCGCAGCACAATCGCCTGATCGAATGGCACAAGTCGCCCTACGGCAGCTACTGGAAGAGCTACGATTTCGGCGGCAGCACCGGGCGTCAGAACCTGTTCGAGTATCCGCTGGGCTCCGGCGGCTCCTCGGCCGACTCGTTCCAGCACGACGGCGGTGAGCTGATCTTCTCGCTCCCCAACGGCATGCAGGGCTACATGCTGGTTGACGGCAGCGGCCGGCGGATCGAGCAGGGGCCCACGAACATCGTCAGCGATCCCAAGCAGCCCGACCGCCTGGTGACCAACGGCGTCTCATGCATGTCGTGCCACTACACGGGCGTGATTCCCAAGACCGACGAGGTCGGCAAGGCCGTGCGGGCCAACCCTAAGGCGTTCGAGAATGCCGAGGACATTCTGGCCCTCTACCGCGAGCCCGAGCATCTCAACCGCGTGCTCGACGAGGACGCCCGCCGGTTCGCCGCCGCAATGAAGAAGCTGGGCATGACCAGCCTCAGCCGCAGCGGCGAGGCGGTTTCAGCGATGGCCCTGCGATTCCAGCAGGAGCTCGATTTGCCGCTGGCGGCCTGCGAATTCGGCGTCACGCCCGACGATCTGCTCAAGCGGCTGGATGGAACGGCGGTCAGCGCCCGCCGGTTTGCTCCGCTGCGCGTGCCCGGCGGCACCATCAAGCGCGACGTGTTCGTCGCCGGCTTCGGCGAGGCGGCGCTGGAGCTGCGCCTGACCAGCGAGTCGCGGTCGGGCGCTGGAATTCCAAACAACGGCCCCACGCCGGCTATCGCTTCAACAGCGCCGCGGCCAGCGGTTGCCAGTCCTCCCGCGAGCAGCGCGGCGATGGCTCGCCTGCCCAACACGGCCGACGGCAAGCCCGGCGAGCTGCGGCGTTTTACCGACTTGCGCTGGGGCGCCAAATCGCTGGCATTTTCCTTCGACGGTTCACTCTTGGCCGCGGGCAAGCCCGACCGGGAGGTCAAGCTGTTCGACGTCGTCAAGAACGCTGAAATCGGTTCGAACGACAAACTGGATCTGCTGGCCTCTGTCGAGTATTGCGCGTTCACGCCGTTCGGCCTCAACTTGCTCCTGGCGGGCCGGTCGGGCCAGATTCAGATTTTCCAGGTCAGCCGCAACGGGCAATTCAAGGAGACCGGACAGTTCGTCGGGCACTCCCAGCAGGTGAACTGCCTCTCCCTTTCCGCGGACGGCAAGTTTGCGGTCTCTGGCAGCCAGGAGAAGAAGCTGCGGTATTGGGAAGTCTCCAGCGGTCGGGAGCACGGAGTCTTTGCCGGATTTGAAGGCGGCGTCAAGGCTTGCCACCTCGCGCGAAATGGCCGCACCGCGCTGGCCACCGACGGGCAGACGCTGCTCACGATCGACTGCGCCAAGCGAACCGTCACCGCCTCGCGAAAGCTGACCAACTCGTGGGCGTCCGGCCAGGCGGCGGCCTTTTCGGCCGACGGCGAATTGGTGGCCATCGGCGACTCCTATGCCATCCGCGTCTGGAATCTTACCACCGGCGCGGAGTTGCCCGTGCTCCAGGACAACGAAATTCAGTGGAGCATGGTCTTCACGCCCGACGGCACGCGGCTGATCAGCGGCGGCTCGGGCAAGGTCAACGTCTGGGATCCACGCAAAGGACGCAAGCTCAGCGTGATTTCGGGGGGCCAGGGCTATATCAAGGCGCTGGCCGCCTCGCCCGATAACAAGCACGCAGCCGCCGCCGTCAACAGCGACAGCGACGTGATCGTGGTGCGGTTGCCGCCGCCGGAAAAGTAACGCCGAGTCGGCGGCTCTCGTTTCCCGCCAAGGGAGCGATCGTTCTCAAAGCACTTCATCTCGTTTCATATCGTGCCCAAGCTCTGCTTGGGCACGCAAGTCTGGAAGCTCCGCTAACTGCTGCGCAGTAGAGCAACGGCTCGCGTGATCCGCGGTTTTTCTTCGGAATGTGCTACTTCGCAAACCCAGCAATAGACTA
>DASRJB010000360.1:0-4222 GCA_035649715.1 Pirellulaceae bacterium | reverse complement strand
GAAGTGCACGGCAGCACGCTGGGGATCATCGGCCTGGGGCGGATCGGCCGGCAGATCGCCCGGCGGGCTCGCGGCTTCGAGATGACCGTGCTCTACCACAACCGCCGCCGCGACGAAGCGGCCGAAGTATCGCTGGGAGTGCGCTACGCAGCCCTGGGCGAGCTGCTGGCAGCCTCCGACTACGTCGTGCTCTCCTGCCCGCTCACCGACGCCACGCGCGGGCTCATCGGCGCGGCTGCGCTGGCCAAGATGCGGCCGACGGCTACGCTCGTCAACATCTCGCGCGGGCCAGTCGTCGATACCGCTGCGCTGACTGCGGCTTTGCAGGAGCGCCGCATCTATGCGGCCGCGCTCGACGTGACCGATCCCGAGCCGCTGCCGCGCGACCATCCGCTGCTGGCGCTCGATAACGTGATCATCGCGCCGCACCTGGGCAGTGCCACCGAGCAGACGCGGCAACGGATGGCCGAGATCTCGGTCGAAAACCTCTTCCGCGGCCTCGCCAGCCAGCCGCTGCTGTTTGAGGTCCGCGGCTAGTTCTACTTCGTTACCAAGCTCTGCTTGGGAACGCCAGCACCGAGGCTCTGCTTTGCGATCGAGAAGCGGAGCTTCCAGACGTGGGTTCCAAAGCGGAGCTTCGGAACCAGGGAGCTTGGGAACCGGGATCAGGAACTATGGTGCCGGCCCCAGTGAGGGCAGCGCCGGCTGAACTTCGCCCAGGCCTGGCGGCGGCTGCATCCGCCGGCGGCGGCGGGGGTTCTTGGCGCTGGACCACTCTTTGGTGAGCGTCTCGAATACGTCGGGCGATTCGTAGCGGACAATGTTCTTGCCTTCGGGCATCGGGCCGATCAGGCCGCGAAAGACGGGCAATCCGCGAAGCCCCAGATCGGTCGAACAGTCGTCAATTCCGATCTGCGTGTGCATTTGCAGCAGCGGCTCCGTCGTCGGATAGTCCCGAATGCGGAGCGTGCCGTCGCTAGCGCGCGTTACCACCCTCACCGTGTTCTTCTGAACCATGGTCGAACCCCATTAAATGGGCGCGATCAGGTCCGTCTGATGCCACGCCGAGCCAGTAACCACTAGCCGCCGACTTCGTAGTCGCACGAAGCTCCCGCCGGCTGTCTTGCTCAGCAGGTATCGGCACGTTGGTGGGCGGCGGCACAGATCGTGTCCGGCATGCCTTAAAGGCTGAAAAACCTTCCCTGCCGCCCGAGACCGTTATGGATGACCTGCCAAGAGTTCTCTCCAAATCCTTATGCAGAAACAATTTGCGGCCAGCTCAATCGCAAGGAAAAAATCTAGCGAAAAAAGTAAAAAAATGCGGCCAGCGCGTCAGGCAACCCCCCAGCGCGGTTCAAAAGAAGTAACAGGACCAATGCACGTCCTGGAGTTGTGAAGCTTTCAAGGGCTTGGGGCGAATCGGAGAACGTGGATGACCCGACTGCCCTTTACCGCCCTATGCCTGCTCCTGATCGCCGACCGGAGCGAAGCCGCCATCTACACGCTTGGCGTCTCCAATTTCGCGTCGCCATCACCTTTTGGACAAATCGAGGTAATCCGCACCGGCAGCAACACTGCCACGGTCAACCTGACTGCGTTTACATCCGGCAGCACCGGCTACCTGTTTGGAAACGGTGGCATCATTGGCCTGAATCTGAACGCCACTGGCACCTCGTCGATCTCCTCGATCAGCTATACGCAGCCAGCGTTGATCAATGGCAACACCGCCGGCGCACTCGCACTCGATCCCATCGGTACCGGCAATTTGAATGGCTTCGGCGATTTCAATTTCAAGCTCACTAACTTCGACGGGGCAACTCACGCCGTAAGGACCCTGTCGTTTACGCTGGCGAACACGATCGCCAACTGGACCACGGATGCCGACGTGCTGACCGCTAACGACAAAGGCTATGTGGCAGGCGGGCACGTGTTTACCTACAACATCGCGGCGGACGATAACTACATCGACGTAAATCTCACCGGATACGCCGTGAATGGCGCGGGTGGCGAGGGGGGTGGTGGTGGCGAAGGCGGTGGCGGGGGCGGCGGCGAACAGATGCCCGAACCGACCTCCCTGGCAGTTCTTTCGCTCTTAATCGCTGGCGCCGGCGCCGGATCGTGGCTGTCGCGGCGCAAGCGGGCAAAGCACGCTTAACTTCTTCAAGCCGAAGTGCTGCGTCGGCTCGCAACTGTTCTAAGCTGCGCTCAACTGCGCGATCGCTTGTGCGCCAGCGGCAGCCACGCGCCGTTCTGCTTGCTGCTGGCGACGCACTGCTGGATGAAAAGCATGCCCTCGACGCCGTCGGCGATGTTCGGGTAAATCGTGTTTACCTTCTCGAACGGCTTGCCTTCGGCACGCAGGACCATGTCGTCGAACGCCGAGCGGTAGATATTGGCAAAGGCTTCGAGATAGCCCTCGGGATGGCCGCTCGGAATTCGCGTGGCAGCGGCGGCCGCGGGACTCAAATAGGGGCCGCCGGCCCGCGTGTAGATCCGCTGCGGCTCGCCGTTTTTGCGGAAGAATAGTTGATTCGGATTCTCCTGGTGCCACTCCAGCGAGCCCTTCGTGCCGTCGATCTCGATATAGACGTCGTTCTCGCGGCCGTGCGTGATCTGCGAAGCGGTCACT
The DNA here is from genome assembly GCA_035649715.1 of Pirellulaceae bacterium. Classification (GTDB taxonomy): domain Bacteria; phylum Planctomycetota; class Planctomycetia; order Pirellulales; family Pirellulaceae; genus CAYLLN01. The sequence continues at coordinate 1,593 of DASRJB010000360.1, read as the reverse complement.
GTGCCGAGGGCGCCGTTTTTGTAACGAATCACCGCGGTGCCATAGTCGTCGAGTTGCCGGCCGGGCTCAAAGGACTTGAGGTGGCAGCTGATCTCGGCGGGCAGCAGGCCTGTCATGTACCGGCCCAGGTTGAAGGCGTGCGTGGCGATGTCGCCGAAGCAGCCGGCAGCGCCGCTCCGCTTGGGATCGGTCCGCCACGAGGCTTGCTTCTGGTCAGAATTCTCCAGCCGCGTGCGGAGCCAGCCCTGGATATAGAAAGCGCGGACGGCGTTGATCTCGCCCAGTTCGCCGGCGGCGATCATCGCGCGGGCCTGCCGCACCAGCGGATGCCCGGTATAGTTGTGCGTCACGGCAAAGACGACACCCGTGCGATCCACCACCTCGGCCAGCGCCTCGGCCTGGGCGAGGTCGAATGTCATGGGCTTGTCGCACATCACGTTGAAGCCCGCCTCGGCAGCGGCCTTGGCGATCTCGAAGTGCGTGTGGTTCGGCGTGGCAACGCTGACGAAATCGATCCGCTTGTCCGCCGGCAGCGCCTTCTCTTTCTGGACCAGCTCGCCGATCGACGTATAGGCCCGCTCGGCCGGGATGTCGTAATCGGGGGCCGACGCCTTGGCCCTTTCCGGCGTGCTCGACAGGCAGCCCGCGACGAGGACCGCCCGGTTGTCGAGCACCGCGGCGGTGGCGTGGACGCGGCCGATAAACGCCCCCTGGCCGCCGCCGACGAGGGCCATGCGGAGCTTGCGGTTGAGTGAGCCGTTGGTCGTCATGGGAGAGGATTCCTGAACAGCGAATATTGGCCAAATGCGGCTCTTTGTTGTATCAAAACAAATGTGAGATGCCAGTTAGCAGGCAAGGAGGTGTTGCATGTCGAGTCAAACGGGTCGGCGGCGGTGGCAGTTCTCGCTCCTCACGCTGCTCATCGCCATGAGCGGCGTGGCCCTGATGTGCCTGGCGCTCCGCTCGCCGAACGAGGCCTGGGCGACGGCCGTGTTCGTGGCGGCTGCTGGCTCTCTGGCGCTGGCGGCGCTGGCGGCCATCTATCGCGACGGCCGGACACGGGCCTTTGCCATCGGCTTTCTCGTCGTCGGCGCGGCCTACTGGGGCCTGGTCCTGCTCGCCGAGAGCAACCCGGAGTATGGCCAGCCCCGATTGCCGACGACGCGGTGGACCATCGCGCTATTCACGCTGTTGCACCAGGACAGCATGAATAGCACGACGGTCATGACGGCGGTCTATTCCGCGCCGGTCAGCTATCAGGGGCCGGCCTACCCGCCCGCGCCCCCACCTCCCATACCGGCCGGCTCGACGGCCGGTTCGCCTGTGTATCCCTCGACGGGCCCGCCGGTCGTGTCGTACGTCCCCCAGGTGATCCAGCGGCCGCTTTACGCGATGCAGACGTTTATCGACATCAGCCACCAGTCGCTCGTGCTGCTGCTCGGCCTGGTCGGCGGCATTGTGGCCCAGTGGCTCTACGCCACCCGCCGCGAAGAACCGCCGCCCACGGCGGCGCCGGCCGGCTAGGGCGATGCGCGCATTCCGCCAAGTTTTTCCGAGCGGCATTCTGTGCTCGCAACTGCACCCGCCGCAACG
>DASRJB010000359.1:0-5122 GCA_035649715.1 Pirellulaceae bacterium | reverse complement strand
CACTGGCTGGTGGGGCGGCGGCCGCAGGTGCTGGAGCCTCCGCGGGCGCGTCGGCCGGCTCAGCTGGTTCGACAGTTGGGGACTGGTCCGTGGGCGTGCGAGCATCGCCAACCTGCGCGGCAGTGGCCACGGCAACATCCGTGGGTGCATGACTCGCCGACGACTGCACTCCGCACCCCGCAGCGAACAGGCAGGCGAGTCCGATAGCGAATGCAACACGCGTCTTCATCGATCACCTCTCTCTAGCGCAGCTCCTGGCCCTATTCCATCTTCGTCACTTCCATATGGTAAACCGACCACGTTTTGCCGTTGGGGCCCGTCCAGGGTTGTACGCTGAATTTCCCTTCCACGGTCACCGGCTCCGTCGTCAGGCTCGTCCGCAAACTTCCCGCTAGCTCGACATTGATGGCATGGTGCGGCTGCCCGCCCTGGCCGAAGGGACAGTCCTTCTCCCGCAGGAGCGGAAACTCGCGAATGCCGCTCGTTTGAAACAAGCCGCCGAACATGTATCCCTTGATCCGCACCTGCTTGCCTTCCAGCGCCTGGACCCGCGTCGTAATCATCCACGGCTCAAACACCGAGTCCGGCGGAATCGGCAAGTCGAGCTGCTCCCAGGTGATCGCCAGCGGCCCTTCCTCCACCTTAACCGCCGGCCGCTCAAGCGGCTGCGCGGCCGAGACTACCGCCGTCGTAGCAGGCAATTCGGCCACGTTCCGATCGCAACCAGCAATGATCGGCAACAGCCCCATTGCTGGCAGCCAGCAGAACAAATTGCCGAGTTTCGCAATCACATCACCATTTTAATGAGCGGGCTGCACTAATACAGCAGCATCACCGCCAGCACCGTTGCGGCCATGACGAAGGCGAGGCTGGTCCAAAGGGCGATGTGCCGGCCGCGGAGAGGAGGCGCTCCAGAGAGCTCGCGCTTCTTGCCGGTGAGGTTGGGGCGGCCCTGGCCCAGGCGAATCGCCATCGAGGCCTGACGGGCCCAAGCTTCGACGTTCGGGGGCAGGCCGAGCTGCTGGATCGTTGAGGCGGAGAACTCGGGGTCGCGATAAAGGCCGCGAAAGCCGAGGACGACGCAGATGTAGAAGACCTCCAGCGCGTCGCGCGTCGGCAGCGTCGAAGCCTCCTTCGCCAGGATGTAGAACCGGTCGTAGCATTCGCGCGTGCTGAACAGCTCCATCTCCATGACGTTGTTGCTCCACCAGTCGCGGCCGTCCCAGGGAGCATCCACCAGCATTTCGTCGGTCCACGCCGCCAGGGCGTACTTGCCGAGCTTCCACTGCTGGCTCGCCCCCAGCAGGGCCTCGGCTTGATCGACCAGCCCGCGAATCCTCAGCCGCTCGTCGGCCGGGCTCGGCCGCTCGTCACGCGAAATGCGGTCGAGTAGCCCCAGCACGTGGAGCATCACCGGGTCGATGGCCTGGGCGAATTTGGGAGTCATCGTTTCCTCTCCCTCTCCCTATCGGAGAGGGGACGGCATCACGCTCTCGTCGGCACTGCGAACAGCGCGAACTGCAGCGGATAGTTGCGCCCGCGGTTGCTGATCACCATCTGCTGCTTGCCCTGCAGCTGGTCGAGGTTCACGATCAGCGAGTCCCGCAATCGCATGGCCAGCGTCTGCGTGGCCTGCACGTCGCGCCAGGCCGGGCCCTCGCTCTTGTGGATCTCGTAATACAGCCAGTCCGACAGCGACGGCAGCGCCCGGATCGGCCGGTCGAGCGGACGCATCTCGACGCCCGGCGCTCGCTGCTTGAACAGGATCTCCACCTGCCGGCTGCTGCCGAGCTTCCAGTCGAGCTGGCCCGACGAGAGCAGCTCCTGGCACTCCTGCGTGGTGAGGTCCCCCTTATTGACGCCGATGTACCACTGCCAGTCGGAGTTGAACCACTTGGGCTCCAGTGTGACCTGCATCCCCAGGCCGACGCCCGTGAACGCCCGCTGCTCGTATTCGTAATCGCGCACGGCGTTCAGCAGCCGCTCGATCCGCAAGTAGATCTCCTTGAAGATGCCGGCAAGATTGTCGTGGTCGTACGGCGGAACGGGCTCGGCCCGGCGGTCCTTTGCGAAAATCGACAGCTGCCCGCAGATGCGGCACAGCTCCGTGTACGCCGTGAGCGGGTGCGTGCCGGGGGCGAAGCCCATGATCGACAGCGTCGAGGAAGCCGCGTTGAGCTGCCCCAGCATCAGGATCCGGTCGAGGTCGCCCGGATTGCGGCTGTCGAGGCCGATGTTGCGGCTGGCGATTTGCTGGCTGAGGACTTCGATCTTCTGACCGATGACGTCGAAGATCGCGCGCACGATGTCGCGCCCCAAACCTTGCCAGGCGTCGATGGCGATGACCGGCGGGATATACGAGTCGTCAAGCTGCGGCCTCGCCGCGCCGGCGCTGGCCCGCTTCACCTGAGCGATCGGCAGCAGCTCATAGCCCGACAGGTCCTGCGTCGAAAGCAGCAGCCGGGCGTTGAGCTGCTTCAGCTCCAGCTCCTGCTCGTTGCTGCCGGTCTGTTCGTCGGGCAGGCCGAGGCGGACGGGCACAAAACGGGCCGGCGATGCAGAGTCGTGATTGCCGACGTTGGGCCGGCCGAGCTTGAGCTTCGGCACGCCCAGATAGACCGTCAGGACTTCCTTTTTGTCGAAGGCCTCGCTCAGGCCGACGCGGTCGGGCTCCTGCCCGTGTTCCAAGGCCACCAGCGTGCCGTCCCGCATCCGGGCCTTGAGCAGGCGAACCTCGAACTGCTGATTGCCGAGGGCCTCACGGCTGAAGTCGATGGCGAGCAAGCCGTAGCTGCACGGGTGGTCCCACTGCTCCGAGGCCCGCAGGGTCTCGGCCCAATAGCGGTCGGCGGCCTGAAAATGGTGCGGGCGAAGGAACAGCCCTTCGTACCAGTTGACGGGTGCGTTTTGCATGTCGTTGAACGGCGCTGCCGGGCCTCCGCCGGCGCAGCGCGGGAGCGGAGAGTCAAGTGCCAGTTACGAGGGCTAGCTTCGCGAGATTCACAACCTAGCAGATTAGGCGACTTAGAAAAACGGGAATACACGGCTCCGCGTGGCGCAGTCCGTCCCTAGTCGGCGTCGTAGCCCAGCGCAAACACAAGCTGAAAGGCGCCCCACAAAAACGCCGCGGCGGCAAACGGCAGAATGATGTAGAACAAGCGTCCCGTTGCCAGAAAGATTCCGCCAAACACGAGCAGCAGCAGGAAACTGCCAAGCATTTTCCAAAACGCCTGCTTGCGCACTTCCCATTTCATGATGCCGCGCACTTTCAGCACCAGCTCGCGGGCCTGGTCCGGCCGCATGCCTTTGATGGCCTTCGTGATCCGATCGATACTCTCCCCCTCGCGGAGCTTGTCCACGATATAGGTGATGACCTGATCGTTGGGCATAGGCGTCGAGTCTGCAAAAGAAGGAGTGGCGCGTTGACAGTCTAACGTGGGGCTGGGCCAACGCAAAAACTCGGCCGCCGGCGGAAGCTCCCGTGCCACCTTGCCGCGACGGGCCGCAAATGGCACGCTGGCCGCATGGATTCGCCGACTGCCGCCGACACTTCCCGCCGCCCAGCGCCCGTCGCACGCATCCTGCTGGCCAGCTGCTTGGGGCTCGGCTATTCGCCGATCATGCCGGGCACGTGCGGGGCGCTGCTGGGGCCGCTGTTCTATATTCCGCTCGCGCTGGCGGTGCCGCAGGAGCCCTGGCAAACGCTGCTGATCGGCGGACTGCTGGCGGCCGCGACGTGGATTACGATCGGGCTGGGCCGCTGGTCCGAGTCGTACTATGGCCAGAAGGACTGCCAGAAGTTCGTCACAGACGAGGTCGTGGGCTTCCTCTTCACCGTGCTCCTGTTTCATCTGCCGGCACAGCCCGTCGTGACGGCGCTGTGGGCCTTTCCGATCACGCGGGTCATCGACATCCTCAAGATTCCCCCGGCCCGGCGCCTCGAAAAGCTGCCCGCCGGCTGGGGCGTCGTCGCCGACGACTTGCTCGGCTCGCTCTACGCCGCGGCGATCCTGCACGCGCTGTTTTTTGCTTTCCCGGCGTGGTTCGGACGTTAGCCGCCGCTCCCTCAAGGCAGCCCAAACAGTTGCCAGCCCGACCAACTGCGGTGTATTCTGGCAGCCGCTCCCGTTTGTTTACCTCCCGCCTTTGGAGCCCCCGCCGATGGTACGTTTCGCCGCTTGCTTTTTCGTCGCCTGCTCTTCGCTCGCGTTGGCCGCGGATGTCCCGCCGGTCATTCGCAGCGCCAAATCGGGCCCCTGGTCGAGCGCCGAAACGTGGGAAGGCGGCAAGGTTCCCGCAGCCGGCGCGCGGGTCCACGTGCTGGCAGCCCACACGATCACGTACGACGTCAAGTCCGATGACGTGATCCGGGCGCTCAATGTCTCCGGCACGCTCACGTTCGCCAAGGACAAAGACACGCTGCTCAACGTCGGGCTGATCAAAGTTGAGCCCAACGACGTGTTCAGCGAAGAAGGTTTTGACTGCGACCATGTCTCGGAGACCCTCGACCCGAGCAAACCGCGGGCGACGCTCGAGGTCGGCTCGCCGCTGGCCCCGATCGCGGCGGGCAAGAAGGCCGTCATTCGGCTGCACTACATCGAAGGCCATAACGCCCTGTCTTGCCCGGCCATCGTCACCTGCGGCGGGCGGATGGACTTTCACGGCACGCCGCTGGCTTGCACCTGGACCAAGCTGAGCGCCACCGCCAAGAAAGGCGCGACGGAAGTCGCCTGCTCGGACGCCGTGACCGGTTGGCGCGTCGGCGACCAGATTATCGTTACCGCCGGCGAGGCCGATCAGCACACCGAAGGCCTTACTGAAGAGCGGACACTGACGGCGATCGACGGCCAGACGCTCAAGTTCAGCGAGCCGCTGGCCCACGAGCATTCCGGCGAAGGCGATTTTCGCTGCGAAGTGGCGAATCTGAGCCGCAATGTCGTCGTGGAGTCTGCCGCCCCCGACGGCGTTCGCGGGCACACCATGTATCACCGCGGCTCAGCCGGGTCGATCAGCTACGCCGAGTTTCGCCACCTGGGCAAAAAGGACACGCTGGGCCGCTACAGCCTGCACTTCCACCTCTGCGGCAGTACGATGCGGGGCAGCTACGTGATCGGGGCCTCGA
>DASRJB010000358.1:0-16292 GCA_035649715.1 Pirellulaceae bacterium | reverse complement strand
CCGCTCCACAGCGCCTGGTGCTGCAGGCCGAACAGGTGCCCGGCTTCGTGCGTGGCAGCTTCGGCGACGAATTTTGCATTCCCGTTGCCCAGCGCGTTCTCGAACACGTAGCCCACGTTCGGCGCGGGGTTGTAGAAGCCGCCGACATACGCCACGCCGCCGGAAGTACTGCCGTACCAGTCCGACCAGTTGCCGCCGATTGCGATGCGGGCCACCACCTGGTTGGCCTGGCCGCCCGGATCGACCGTGGTCACGTCGATATTGAACGGAGCGAAGTCCTCCGCGACCCGCGTCCAGATCTCGACGATGCTGGCCAGCTCGCCGTTGCTGAAGGTCGTGGCGTCTCCGTCTTGGTCGTAGACCGGTGTCGTGGCGTTGTTCCAGTCGCCCCACGTCGCCTGAAAATGGCCGTTGAAGTCGAGGAACAGCCTGGCCGTCGCCCCGGCGTTGCTGTGCAGCTGTGGCAGGCTCGACAGCGGGCTTGCCCCCGCCGGACCGCTGCCGCCGCTTTCCATCACGGGAATTTGATCGAGACCAACGCCCGAGCAGATCGGGCAGCTGCAGACGGTGCCGCGACTGAGCAAGGCCGATAAATCGTCGCCGGCTGCCGCGGGTGCGGCCGTGAGCAGATGCCGCGGCTCGAGCTTTTCCAGAAGGCGTCGGCGTTTGGGAAGCCGAGAATGGAGGGGACGGGCTGGCATGATGCGACTCCGCTCCCAGAGTGGCGGGGAGCGCATCAACTCAGGAGCCTGAGGCGGGATCGAAGGACGATGGAGGCAGGATTCCTGCCCACGCACGGGCCGCCCAGGCCCCGAACGGGGCGCGCGGAGAGCGGCACGCGCAACTCAAAGCTAGGTTGGAATCGCCGGCTGTCAAACGGCAAGCGGACGCCTGGCGGCTAGGCGGTGGACCCGCGGGCCGCGAGAGTCAAAGGAATAAATCCAGGAAAAATTGGGCTCCGCGGGAATAAATGTTCCTTACTGCGCATCGAAACATAAGAGGATGGCCCGCACGCTCTGTGACAAGTTGGTTGTGGAAGGCCCATTGGCGCTAGCGGCAGAAAAGCGGCCCGCGGCCTGGCGGCGAAGGGGGTAAGGATAATTCCCGCGGGCCGTCTCTAGTGCTTTTGTCACTAATGTCCATTCATGGATATAAAGTTCGATAGGCCAACCCTTTGCGCAGACTTGGACGATTTCCGCCTTCCCAAGAAGAGCCGAGTTTCCCTAATGCTTTGCCCGCCGGCCTAACGGCGCCCTGGACGGCATTGCCGAACAGCACTCCGGCGAGCGCGAAGGGTGCAGCTCACGGCTTCTGGGGCGGATCGCCGGCACGGTCTTTGGACGTGGGCTGATCGCGGCTGCGCAAGGCGTCCAGCCAATCCAAGTAGTCCTGGATTTCGTTCAGGGGCATGCCCAAGGAAAGTGCGGACTTGACGGCCTCAGTCCGCTCGAGAAACGTCTCGGCGTGCTCGAGTAGCAGTTTAGCGATCTCATGGGCCATGCCGCGACCTTCGCGCGATTCAAGCAGCTGCAAAGCCCATCGCGCACTGGATACCGATGGCAAAGATACCACATGCGGCCGCGCAAGCAACGAACGCTGCGGCCTGACGCCGGCGACTGAGGACTGCCTCAGCGCCGATAGGCGCCCGGCATGCGGTAGTAGTGGGAGTAGTTCATGAATCCCGCCCCGGCTCCCGTGGGCGCCGCCTGCGACGTGCGGACCTGGGAGATGGCCCGCTGGGCCGATTGAAAGTCGGTCTGCTGCTGCTGCTGCATCGTGCGCAGCTGATTGTCGAGCTGCCGCAGCGGTGCGATAAAGCCGTTGTATTGATCGAGCACGCCCGTGTCGCGGCGGAAATAGTTCAACTCTTCGGGCAGCGTTCGGCCAGCGGGTGGCACGTACCGCGGAGTCTGGGCGGATGCCTCACCCACCAGGCACGCTGCGCCGATTGCCGCCGCGAGAATGGCTGCCCGTTTCATCGGAGTGCTCCTGACGGCCTTCCCACACCTGCAATAATTCAACGTAACGATTCCATCGGCAAATCGCGAGCCCTGGGAGTGGTGTAATTGCAACGATTGTGCCGGAGGAAGCCGGACTCCTAAAGTCTGGCGAAAATGCGGAAATGCGCTTTACCGCAAAGTTCTAGGTGGAACGCGTCTGCATGTGTAGAATCCCTAAATTCTTGGGCCAAGGTTGCTGCGAACCGACAAAACGACGCAGCGACCAATTAGAATAGGCAGAATACAAGGAATCAGACCTGAAAATGCCGAGGAGCCGTCAATAATTAACTGCGAATTTCCGCAGGAGATTACGTAGCTGGATCTTGCCCAATGTCAGACCATGAACTTCGACACCTCGATCAGCGGACCGTCGCGCTGGAAGTGTCCTTTGGGACACGAAAAAGCGTGCTGAAGGGGGTGGGACACTATGAGCCGAAGGGGGAATTCGGCCCTTCTCTGCGGGTAGGAATCCTGGATCCCGCGGGTAACTTTGAGGTCATCTTGAGAGAAAGCCAGTGGACCGGCAGGATTGAAACTGGCGAGCGATTCGACTGCGATTATGCCGTGCAGCTAGACGCCAGTTGCTTGTGCAATCACTAGCGGCCGCCTAGCAAACAACAGAACGAGTCGAACAGTCGAACTAATCCGCTCGGGCCAACTGGTGAGCCCGAATGCACAGCAATACGCCGCGTGCGGATTCGGCAATGTCCACGACCCAATTGCCATTGGCCGCCTGACCGGCCACCACGCCCGTCAATCCGTTCAGCGGCCCCGAAGTAACCCGGACCCGCTGGCCGACAGCCAAGTCACTCGCCCGGACGGTCGTTTCCCAGCCCTCGCGGCTTTCGTCCTGGTGAAGGCGGCGCGCCAAAAACGCAGTTTTTTCCATAGCATCCGTTCAGGCAAGGTGACCAGACTATCTCTAGCTAGCTGATCCACGGAGGTTTTTTCCTACCAAAAATTCTAAAAACCATCTTCCATGTAGAAAATAGTCGCGACCTCGTTTTCAGGAACGAACGGCTCGCGCGATTGTACTCAGGTGGCAAAGACTGCTCTGCACTCAAAGTGGGAGTAATCGGGGTAAACGGCAAGATGCGAAAAACCGATACAAGTTCACAGGCGTCCGCAGCCGAGTGGTTGTGAATGATCGCGACTTGCCTGGCGTGGGCAGGTCAGCGCGGTGCTAGCGGGGGGATCGCAAGTTCATGCCGAAATTCAGGACCTTGCTCGTCGTCGTCCTAGCCGCAGCGCTTGCCGGCTGCAAGGCGACGCACCACGCAGCCGCTCCGCCGGCCGGCTGGGAGTTTCTGCCGCCGCCGGACATGCCTCGGGAGCTGTCGAAGGTGGTCCTGCCGACGTATACGATCGAACCGCCGGACATCCTCGTCATTGAAGCGATTCACCTCGTCCCGCGCAGCCCGTACCTGTTGCGCACCGGCGACGTTGTCGCGATCAACGTCGTCGGCGCGTTGCCGGACGCACCGATCACCGGCGCTTTCCCGATTCAGCCCGGCGGCCTCGTCAACCTGGGAATTCCCTATGGGTCGGTGAAGCTCACCGGCTTGAACACCGATCAGGCGCTCGAAGCGCTGAAGGCACACCTGGCCATGCACGTGGCCGGCGCCGTCGTTTCGCTGTCGCTGGTCGAGATGTCGGGCAAGCAACAAATCGCCGGTCAGCACCTGGTGGGGCCCGACGGCACGGTGACGCTCGGCAGCTATGGCAGCGTGCAGGTGGTGGGCCTCACGTTGGCGCAGGCCAAGCAGGCGATCGAGCAGCACCTGGCCAGATCGCTGGAAGACCCCGAGGTCGCCGTCGATGTCTTCGCCTACAACAGCAAGGTCTACTACGTGATCACCGAAGGCGCCGGCCTGGGCGACAACGTCACGAAATTTCCGATCACTGGCAACGATACGGTGCTCGACGCAATTGCCAACATCAACGGGCTGACCGAGGTTTCGTCGAAGAAGATCTGGATTGCCCGGCCGGTGCCGCACTTCGGGCAGATGCAGATCCTGCCGGTCGATTGGCGGGCGATGACGGCCAGCGGTGCGGCGGTCACCAACTACCAGATCATGCCGGGCGACCGCGTGTTCGTGGCGGAGAACGGCCTGGTGGCGTTCGATTCGCACCTGGCCAAGCTGCTCGCTCCCTTCGAGCGGGCGATGGGCTTCACGCTGCTGACCGCCGGCACCGCGACTCGTTTGTCCGGGCCCGTGCTCCGCGGCGGCGGCAACCCGCAGAATTTTGGCGGCGGAGGCTTCCAATAGCGCGGCGGCGCTCCGCCTGCAGCGCCGCTTGCGACCCAGATCGTTACAGGATTCCTCGACCGTGAGAACTTTCGCCTTGCCTGACAGCCGAATGTGGTTGGCCGCGCTGCTGCCGCTGCTCGCGGCGGGCTGCTGCGCCGGCTATCACAACCACTCGGGCCAGGCTGCCAGCTGCGAAGCGGGACCCGGTTGGTACGAGACGCCGCTCTGCTTCGGCTTCTACAGCACCTGCTGGCGTCCCTGGCCCGAAGAGTGCCCGAGCTGCCCGTCCTTCGCGTTGCCGCAGGCGGCGGAGCAGGTGTTGCCCGGACCTGCGGCCCCTGCGCCTGCGCAGCCGATGGCGCCGATGCCCGAGCTGACTCCGCCGCAGCCCTCGCCGCCGATGCCGCCGGCTGCGCCACCAATGCCGATGCCCGAGCCTGCTCAGCCGCCGGCTGGCGCCGCGTATGAGCTGCCGCCGGGCGACGAAGCATTTCTGCGCCGGCGGTGGGTCGAAGGGGGCTTTGTCGCGCAGCCTGCCTCGGCGAATCTGCCCGTGGAATTGCCCAGCCCCTGAAGATGCGGGGCGTTTTAGACCGGCTCGACTTGATAATCGCTGATCAAGATCGAGACGCCCTGCTGGAGAAAATCGACCGTGACCAGCAGGCGATCTTCGCCGCGGCGGGCGACGACGACGCCCTCCAGGCCCATCAGCGAGCCATGCTTGATACGGACCCGCCGGCCTGCACACAGCCGGCCTTCCACCGTCATCGGCACTCCGGCTGCGATCAGCTGTTGGATTTGGCGCAAGGCGCGAGTGATTTCGGTTGCGTCTGGAGCTGAAACCAGATGGGCGACGCGCTTCGTCGCCAGCGTCAACACGCGCTCATCGTCGGTCGCGAAGAGGAACAGATAGCTGCCGAACAGCGGCAGCTCCGATTTGACCCGCCGCCCGGCGATGACGCTGACCTTGGGCACCAGCGGCAAGTAAAAGGGAATGTCCTGGGAGAGCAAGTCGCGGGCCAGCGACTTCTCCTGGCGCGACTTCGTGTAAACAGCCCACCACTTGCGCGGCGCGTCGGCTGGGTCACTGATCCCGTCGAGCAATTGGGCCGGGTGCAGATGAGTTTCCGAAGCAAGGATTGGCATCGGGTGAACCACTCCAGGAGCGCAAAAGTTGATCCCAGTTCGCACTACGGGTGAAGCGACGGGAACCAGCCAAGCGCGCCAGGCAGGAAGTTGTCGGTAGGCTCCAACGCAGCTCGCGAAGAGTAGCGAGCGGCGCGGATGATTGACTGTACAAACGGTGTAGACGTCCGTCAACGAGTTTGGTTCGGTAATTCATCAACATAGTTGTCTTGCGGCTGCAAGAATCTTTCCGCGATTTCGGGCGCTCGTTCGATGCATTCGCCGCCGATCGTATCTAGACTGCAGAATCACGAGTTTTTCTCGCCTCGCCATGACGTTGTGGTCCACCGAACATCTGGTCGTTACACTTTCCGGACCGGAAGGCCGCCGCGAATTTGTCGTTCCGCGGCCGTTTGCTCGCATCGGCGCGCATCCCGCGTCCGAAATCGTACTTTCCGGTCCGGGCATCGCGAAGCGTTCGCACTATCTGCACGCCACCGGCGACGGGCTGTATTGCCTGGACCTCGACGTCGAGGATGCTGACGCCGAGAATCGCGGCCGCTGGCTCGCCGCCGACGACGTGCTGCAAGTCGGTCCGTATCAGCTGACTGTACGTTGTGCTTCCGCGAGCCAGGACAGGCTGCAGCTGCCGCCGCCGATCGCCCGCGGCAGCGCCGCCGCGCCGCTGCCGGTCGTCAATGTGCATTGCCAGCGCCTGCTGAAGGACAAGCGACGTTTTCGGGCGCGGTTGAATCTCGTGGGCCGGCGGCCGCAATGCGCCCTGCAGCTGCGCGGCTCGCGCGTCTCCGCCTTTCATTGCGCTCTGTACTGGGACCAGCGGCGGCTGTGGTGCGTCGATTTGCTCAGCAGCAACGGAACGCAGCTCAACGGCGAGAAGATCGATTTTGCCGAGATGCAGCTCAACGACCGGCTCGACGTCGGCGAATTCAGCCTGGTCTATTTCCGCTGGTCGCCTCGCAGCAGCATGCAGCCCGGCTGGCAGCCGGACGCCGGCGGACAGGAGCACGACCTGGCGGACGCCGACGATTCAGCGCCGGCTTTCGACGCCCTTTCGCCCCCGCCAACGGCCGACGCGAGTTCGAGTGCAGCGCCGGAGCCCGCGCTACTGCGCGAGCAATTGGCCGGACTGCGCGCTGCGGATGCGAGCTGGGAACAGGAGCGGCACGCGCTGGAGTCGGCACGTCTGCAGGCTGAGAACGAGCGCCGAACGCTGAGCGATCAGTTGGCTGCCGCCGCGCAGCGCAGCGACGCGCTCACCGCCGAGCTGGCCGCCGCGGCGGCGGCGCTGGCCGCGCGGCAGACCGAGGTCGAAACACTGGCGCAGCGGCTGGCGGCAAGCGAGCAAGCGTTCGCCGCGAGCCAGTCGAAATTGGAAATCGTCGCACAGGAAAAGGCCGCCGCCCTAGCGCGGGCGGAAGGCCTGCTTGCCGCCCTGCCGCAGCAAGAGCAGCGCTCGCTTCAGCTCGCGGCCGAAGTGGCCCGCCTGGCTCAGGAGCGCAGCGACCTGGATGCCCGGCTGAACAACCAGATTGCGGAGTTGGCGCGGGAGCGGAGCGCGGCTCAACGGGCGCGGGACGAGTGGCAAGCGGAGCACGTACAGCTCGCCCGGCAGCTGGCCGCTGAGTCGCGCAGCACCGCCGACTTGCAGGCCGCGCTGGCTCAGCGTGAGGCGGAACTTACGCAACGGCAGGCGGAAGCCGATGCCGCACGCAACGACTGGCAGGCGGAGCGTCAAGCGCTATCCGACGAGCTCGCGGAGCGCGGCCGGCAATTGGCGGCCTTGCAAGCCGAATTGGCGGCCGCTGCCGCGCAGGTCGCCGCCCGCCAGGAGGAGGTCGCCCGTCAGGTCGCGCCGCTCGAATCGGCGGAAAGCACTGCAGCGGCCGGCGAGGCGGAGCCGCTTCCGCTCGTGGAGTTCTCCCCAGCGCCTGAGGCGGACGACTCGCCGGCGCTCGACGTGGAGCTGGAAACTCCCGCCGAGTCGGTTCCGCTCGTGGTGCGGCAGGACGCGCCGGCGGGACGCCGCAGCAAGGCCCAGCGCCAGGAGTTGACTACGTTCGTCGGCGACCGGCTAATCGAGCTGGACAGCTCGCACCGCCGCCGCCGTTGGCTCCTCTGGGGATCGCTGGCAGCGGGGACGATTGCACTCAGCGCTGCGATCCTCAGCGTGCTCTATCTGCTGCGCTAGTCCGCGGTGCGCGGCGGCTGCGGCGGCGCAGGCGGAGAGGGCAGCCAGATCAAGCGGGCCGCCGCTCCCTCGCCGGCGGTGATGAGCGGTGGATCCTTGCCGGCCTGCAGTCGGCCGCCCAGATCCTCCGGCAGGAACGCCGCCTGCAACTCCGTGCCGCGGCCGTCGCCGGTGTCGTCGAGCTGGGCGTGCTCGGTCGCCAGCAGCTCGCCGGCGGCATAGTCCTGGGCGGTCGCCCGCGCGGTCCACAAATACAGGTCGAGCAGCGTCATCCGCCCGTCGCGATCGACGTCGAACTCTTCGTAGCCCGGCGGCGCGGAAAGCGCCGCCGCCAACTTATGTGGAAACACCGTTTCGTTGACTTCCAGGTCCGGCTCCGTCGCCGCGATCACGATCCGGCCGCTCTGGGCCAGCGGCTTCAGAAAGAACCCACTCGCGGAGGTTGTGATGAAGAACACTTGCTCGCGGCAGCGAACGCCGGCCAGCAACTTGCCGAACTCGACTTGCTGGATGTCCGGCCCGGGCAAGTTCAGCCAGCTGAACCGGCCGTCGTAGTGCGCGTGGCCCAAGACGAACAGCCACAGCGTGTCCTCCGGCTTGAGGACCTTCTCCAGGTCGGCCGCCGCCTGCGCGAGCGCTTCGCGCGTGGCGGGACCGCGGCTCGACTTTACCGCCGGGCCGTCCTTGTCGGTCGGCGTCTCGCCCCAGACGACGGCGATGTTCTCGGCCGCAAAACCGTGATTCTGGATCAGCCCCGCGTGCAGCTTCTCCGTCGATTCGGCGAACAGTTGGCGGTGCGGCGGGTCACCGGGAAGACCGCAAATGACGAGCGCGCGGCGCGTGCCGGGGGCAGCATTCGCTGCATCCTGACCCGCGGCCTGCGCGGCCCACGCCGCGGACAGTGCTAATCCAACAAGGAAATGCTTGATCATGGTGCTGGCTTGTCCGGCTGGGCTGCCGGCTCAGTCAAAAGGCGCTTCTGAAGAACGCGATACGTATGGTCGGCGTTGTAAGCGGCGAAATTTGGATTGTCCTTGACCGCGGTCCAAATCTCCTTGCCTTGGTGCGTGACGTAGGCGCTCGAATCCGAAAACCGCAACAGCGCGTACTGCCAGCCGCTGGGCTCGCGGGCCTCGATCAAGAGCAGCACTTCCGGATCGGTGCCGGCGTCGCTTACCAGGGCCAACAGCGCCCCGTCGATCACGCCCTCCGGCGGCTTGTCATAGCGATAGAGCGGCTGCGGCAGCAACCGCAGCTCCCACCGCTGTTGGCGGAAATTAACCATGTAGCCGCCGAACTGCCTGCCGAGGTTGCGCATTTGCAGCAGCCGCTTCGTGGACGACGGTTCCGGCGGCGGGGACTCGGGAAGCGGGCCGAGCGTGATCCCGGCTTTGGGGGTCCACGTTTTCGCGTCGCCGTCAGTGCATACCGGATGGAGCGGCGCCCTGGCCAGCGCATGAAATTCGTGGACCATCCGCCGCTCGTCCCCGCGGAACGGGTGTCCGAAGAAGCTGCCCACCGCCGCCGGCCGCCCGTCATGCACCCACAGAAAAACCGAGCCGTACTGGCCAGCTCCCTTCGTCGGATTCGACCACAGGTATATCGGCCGCTCCAGAAACTCGGCCTTGACCTGGTGCTCGGCGTCGAGAAACAACTCCCACGTCTTGGCCTCTTGCACGTTGATCTCGCGCAGCCGCTGCTCGAACGTCGCGGGTGGATCGGCGGCCAGCGCCAGGAGCAAGGCCAGCAGGGCTGCGGACGACATCGGCTATTTCTCCTGCGCCGGCGCGAGGAGCTTCGGCGGAATCGGCGTGCCGACCGAGATCCGCGGGTGATCGGGATTCTTCATCCCCGGAAAGCGCTGGGCGTGCCACACTACCTTGTCCTTGTGGCGGCCTTCCAATTCGCCCGACGTGCGGCGGGCGAACGCAAATTCCCAGGTGCGCCTGCCGCCCGTCTCGACCGCTTCGATCAGCAGCAGCGATTCCGGGTCGGTGCCCATCACGAAGGCGAACACCGCGCCGTCGAACACCGGTCCGCTCTTCGGCTCGTAGCGATACAGCGGCTTGGGCAGCAGCCGCAGTTGCTCGCGGTCGGTGTTGTCCGCCTTCCAGCCGAGCAAGCTCGATTGGAATTGCTCGGAGAGGGTCTTCATCTGCCGCAGGCGTTGGGCCGGCGTGGCCTCCGGCGGCAGAGCATCGGGAATCGGGGCGAACTTGAGCCCCGTCTTCGGTCGCCAGATCACGGCGCCGTCCTTGCGGCCGATCAGCGGCCCGCGGCTGAGGCTTTCGAAGTCGTGCACGAGCTTGCCGTCCCAGGGATAGAGGCAGGCGGTCGCCAGCGGCTTGCCCTCGTGGATGTAGAGCAGGGTGGTGCCGTCTTCGCTGCCGCGGGCGTTGTTGGCCCAGCGCAGAGCAACGAGCGGCTCGGCTGGCAGCGCGGCCTCACTGCCAGCCAGGATTTCGACTTGCTTGACCGAGGCGTCGATCATCTCGCGCAAGGTCTTGGGACCGGGGCCGTCTTGTGCCCAGAGCGTCGCGCCGGCCGCGACCAGCAACATCGCCAACCCGAGCCGTGGAGTGCCCATGTCAATTCCTCTCGGGTTCGATCTTGACCTGGTCCGGGTCGAAGCCGAACAGGGTGTACGGAGCCGAGCGGTAGCGCCAGGGCTGGACGATTTTGGACCAGCCGGCCGCCAGCTCGCCGCCCCGCTTGATCCGCAGTTCATCGGCGTTCATGCGGGCCAGGGCAAAACGCCATCCGGTCTGGCCTTCCTGGGCAGCTGCTTCCAAGAGCAGCCAGGCTTCGGGATCGGTCGTCTCGACGAAGGCGAACAGGGCTCCGTCGATGACGCCCGACTCCGGGCTGGCGTAGCGGTGCACGGGCTGATTCAAGAGCCGCAGTTCGCGGGCGACCTGCTCGCCGCTCCGCTGGTCGGCCAGCTCCGCGGAGAATTCGCGGGCGAGGGAGCGCATCTGGCCGAGGCGGGCGTTGGCAGTTTCCGCTGGACGGGGCGCACTGGCAAGTTTCTGCCAGGTCACGCCGTCGGCGGGCGACTGCCATAACGCCGCCTCGCCCTCGCGAGCTTGCACCGGTCGGCTGCTCAGCGAGACGACCTCGACGGTCGAGTCCTTGAACGGATGGTACCAGCGATAGATCGAGGCAATGGCGACCGGTCGCTCCCGGCTAGTCCACAGATAAACCTCGCCGAACACGCTGCCGGCCGTCGGATTCGACCACCGCAAGAGCGGCTTCTCGACCAGGGCGGCCTGGACCGGTTCCTGGTCGCCCACCAGCACGTTCATCTGCTTCGCCTTGGCCGGCGCGAGCCGCGCCACCGCTTCCCGCCGTTGTTGATCGTCGGACGCCGGCTCGTCGGCCGCGGCCAGCATCTGGAGAAGAAGCAACGTCAACATGTTTCCTTAGGCGCGGTCACGCCCACCCGTTTGCATCCCACCCGGAGGGACCACAGCGAATCGCCCTCTTCGCTCCATTTTTTGCCTCAACGTCAGGCGGCTCATGGACTTGCGCCCGAATCATCCGCCGCACGATAAGTACTACTTTATTAGCGTTTGAGAGAGCCTTCGGTGTCCTCGCCGGCCGCCGCCGCCAGTGCCAAACTGGCAGGCCGCGGCGCAAACGAAGCTTTGGTGCAAATACCATACCAATGTTCACATTTCCGGTCGGCGTCGGTTACGGCATGCGGTGCATAAACGACGTGTACGGCTTCCGGTGCTGGCCGACGTCAGACCAGGGCATCACGTCCACTTTCCAGATTTCCCGGTCCTTGTACCGCAGGTCGAAGGCGACGCTGTTCATCCGGGTGACCGCAAACTGCCACTCCTGCCTGCCGCCGGCCTCGCGGGCCTCGCGGGCCTCCAGCAGCAGGAACAACTCGGGGTCGGTGCCTTGGACGAACGTGAATAGCGCTCCGTCGATCAGGCCCGCCTGCGGCGCTTCGTAGCGATAGATGGGCTGCGTGAGCAGGCGCAGCTCGGTCACGTTGCCGTCCCGCTCGCGCTTGGTCGAGGCACAGGACTTGGCCAGTTCGCGCATTTGCAGCAGGCGCTGCGACTTGCTTGCGGCCGGGGCCGGTGAATCAGGCAGCGGGGCGAATTTGAGCCCTGGCTCAGCTGCCACCCAGACTTCGTTCCCCTCGAACTTGCCGCGGAGCGGCTGGTCGCTGAGCGAGTGGAACTCGTGCGACATGTGCGTGTGCGGCGAGAACCACTTGAAGATCGAGCTGATCACGGCGGGCCGGCCGCCGATCGTCCACAGGAAGACGTTGCCGTGAATCTCGCCTACCGCGGGATTCGACCAGCGAAGCACAGGTTCGGCGAGCAATTCCGGCCGCACCGAATTCTCGCCGCCAATGGCGAACTCGTACTTTGCCGCGGCCTCTTTGGTCAGCTTCAGGGCCGCTTCGATCTGAGCCTTATTCTCGCCCGCGCCGCCAGGCTCCTGCGCCGCCAGAATGCTGAAAAGCAGTATAGCCCCCGTCAAAGCCAGGGCGCACCAGCGGCCGATCATGGCGCTGCTCGCGCTACGAGTTGCTCGGCAATGCCGGGAGTTGCATTCGGCGACAACTGGGCCGCCGAGACCCGCGTGCGATCCATTTGTCCTTGGGAAAGAACCTGTCCATCCGCAATTTGGCGAATCGTGTACTCCCCGCCATAGTCGGCGCTCAAGATAGTCCGGTCGTCGTCCTGCCACTCGATCGCGCCGGCGGCTGCCGGCAGCGCGAACTGGCCTCGGATCTCGCCCTTCTCCGTCGAGCAAATCACCAGGGTGGCCGCGTCCGGCTCGGCCAGATCGTCGCCCAGGCTGACCGCCAGCCAGCGGCCGTCGCTGGACCAGCGCACGCAGATCGCGGGCACCGGGCCGGGCGCGAGCAGGATCCGGAAGTCGCCCGTGGCCACGTCCCACACGATCACGCTGCCGTCGGCTGCGCCCGCGGCCACTTGCCGGCCCTCGCTGTCGGGGCTGAAGGCTACCGTGCGAACCGGCGCCGTCGCACCCTTGAGCCTCTTGCTTAGGCCGCCCGACGAGCAGTCGTACAGGCTAACGTGGCCATTATCGTTGCCCGCGGCCAGCGACAGGCTGTTGGGCGAGAATGCAACGCATTTGGCCAGCGGTTCGGCCAGATTGATCGGATCTCGGATGAGCCGGTTTGGAATCAAACCTTGGAACAAAGTCGCCTGATATCCTTCGCGGATTTCCACTTTATAGCGCCCGTCGGGTGATACCGCCGTGGCGTAGAGCTTTGCCCGGCGTGGTGGCCGAACATACTTCAGCACTTCCGCCATGGTCGCGTTCATGCCGCCGGCCGGCTCATCGACCGGTGGAACAGAGGTAAGCTCCACCGCCGGATCCAGCGTGACGGGAGTGAACTCCGGTGTAACGGTTTCGACTGCGGCCGTGATCACAGCCGCCGGTGCGGCGGCGACCGCGGAATCGAACAGCGCGGGAAAGACCGGCAGGACGAACATGGCCGCCAGAAACACGGCGGTCTTCGTTGCCGGGCAAAGCTGCTCCGGCAGCCGACCGCGAATGATCTGCGTCAGGCGGGCCCTGAGCAGCGGCACATCGCCCAGGCCGCAGGCGGCTGGCGGCAAAGGCGCGGGCGCTTCGCACAAAAAGTCGATCGTCGCCAACAGCGCCTCGGCATACAGCCGCGGAACCCCCGCATGCCGCTCCACGACCCACGCGTCGCAGCATTCTTCCTCGGCGGCTTCCAGCTCGCGCCGCGCCCACCAGACAACCGGGTGCCACCAGAAGACGACTTGCGCGAGCAATTCGACCAGCCGCACCCAGTGGTCGCCGCGGGCATAGTGAGCCAGCTCATGCAGGAGCAGTGTGTCGCGGGCGGCCGGAGCGAGCTGCCGGTTGAGCGCGGCTGGGAAAATCAGGACGGCGCTGCGGCCCAGGCCGAACAGCATCGGCGAGATCGCGCTCTCGACGGTCACGATGTGTGGACGCGAATCCAGCCGGGCGCTGCGCGCCAGCTCGCTCAGGCGTGCATCGAGCTCGGCATCGTTCCGGGCGGCCAGCCGCAAATACTGCTGGAATCGCCGCGTCCGCCAGAGGAACAGCAGGGCGATCGCGGCGGAGCCGATGAACCAAACGGCCACCGCCGCCCGCAGCCAGTTCGCCGGCGCAGCCAGGATCGCCAACCAGGCGGGAGGGGCTGCCGATACTAACCGGCGGGCAGGCGCGGCCTTGACCGGGGCAATGGAGGCGGCCGCGATCGGCGCCGGACCCGCAGCGGGCGCCTCACACGCTACGCCGACTCCGCTTGGGGCGGGACAGTTCTCCGCCACAGACATCGGCTCAACCGCGGCGACCGGCGCTAATTCGCCGAAAATCGCCGGATCGATGCGCCAGCCGATCGGCACGGGAAACACCGGGGGCGTGAGCAGCTTGATGAGCACCAGGACCCACAGCACATGCGTCAATGCCGGACGCTTGAGCCAGCGGCCAAGGCCATAGGCGGTCCCGGCCAAGAGCACCGCCACCAACGCATTCGTCAGGCCGGTCGTGACAAGCCAGGTCATGGCTCTGCTCCCTGGATGGCGCGCACCAGGATGTTCCGCTGCCTATTCGCCGCCTGCGGTCATTTCTTTCCGCCCCGGCGGCCTTCTTTGTCAGATTTTTCCTGTTCCAGGTCGTCCAGCAAATCGCGCAGCGACTGCCGCTGATCCGCGGAGAGCCTGGCCCCCTTGACCAGGTGCGTCAGCAGCGGCTGAATCGAGCCGTCGCAGAGCTTGTCGGCCGTTTGCTGGAGCTTGCGGTCGATCAGCTCGCCGCGCTCGATGGCCGCCGCGAACGTGTGCGGCCAGGAGCCGCGGTCGCGCTCCACGCAGCCCTTGGCCTCCAAGCGCTCCAGCAGCTTCTGCACGGTGGCGTGCTGCGAGGCCGACGATTTGTCGTACATTCGCTCCGCCAGGCGGCGCACGGACGAGGGTCCATGGTCCCAGAGCAACTGGAGCAGCGCCAATTCGGCGTCGGTCACATCTTGTGGTATGCGGGGCATTTCCCTGGCCTTTCCTGACATGCATCGTCAGCTGGCATGATATAGACAAAGCGTCTGAAGTGCAACACGTGCGGGAATTTTTTCAGGGATTGCCGGTCGGCGCGGGCGCGGCCGCCGCCGGCAGAGTAAACACGTAATACGGGTGCTCGGGCCGCAGGGCGCTGCCTTTGACCCGGGGCTGCGTCCAGACTTCTTTCCCGTCCAGCTCGACGTGGATTTCGGCGTTGCTCGTCCGCACCAGGCCGTATTGCCAGCGGGACTTTTCGATCGCCGGCCCGACCACTTCGATCAGCAGCAGGGCTTCGGGATTCGTGCCGTGAGCCAGCACGAACAGCGCCCCGTCCTGGATTTCAGCGTCCGAGTCCCGGTAGCGATGCACCGGCTGGACGAGCAGCCGGAGCTCGAACCGCGAGTTGTCCGGGTCCCAGAATTCGTGGGCGGTGAACCGGCGGGCGATTTCCTTGATTTGGCGCAGTCGGCCCGGCTCTTTGGCGTCGGGCGCGGAAGCTCCGGCGACAGGCGCGAAGGCGACCTGCGTTTCTGCGGGCTGCCACTTGCGCGCCCCGTCGGCCGTGATCTCGATCTTCTCCAGTCCGGCCACGGTGAGCGACGCGGCATAGGGCGCATTCTCAGCCCTGCCGCGCCACAGCTCGGCCACGGCGACCGGCCGGCCTTTTCCCCAGCCCCAGAGAATTCCGCGAGTGTGGTTGCGTGGATCGTCGCCGAACAAGAGGAGTGGCCGCTCGATCGCCGGCACGACGCCCCGTTCGCCAGATTTCCCCGGACGCCACGCTTCGAGTCGCCTGGCAACGGCCGCGGCTTGCTCCAGCGCCGAGCCGCCGGGCTTGTTCTCCTCGGCCGGCTGCTGCGCGCTGGCGGCAATCGCGCTGACGGCCACCAGAATCAGGACCCAAGCAGAACGTTTGGCCATGTTCGTTGCCCTCCCGCGCGTTCAAGCCAGGCCGATCGATCTGCGCCAGCACCACTCGATGGTCAGCAGCCCGGCAAGCAGCCCCCACAGCCACCACGTGCTCCACAGCGGCGAGCGGCGGACGATGGGCGGGCCCACGTCGAGCGGCACATCGCGGAGCACCGCGGCCAGCTCGGCAGGCGTGCGAATCACCTTGCCGCCCGACGCTCCGGCCAGCCGCAGCATCAGGTCGTGGTTGGGAAACGGATTCTGCTGCTCGAACGGATCGTGCAGCACCTGGATGTCGAGCGAGGTGCTGTCCACCTGCGTTTGATCTTCATAGGCCGTCAACTCGACGCGCAGCGATTGGCTGCCCGTGCCGCTGGAGAGCACGTCGGCCAGCGGCAGCTGGATGATGTGCTGCGGCTTCTCGGCGTTTCCGCCGCCGCCCAGCGCCAAATCAAAAGGCTCGCCCCATTCCACATGCGGCCCGGTCGCGCCGCCTTCCCGGGCCAGGCCCGCCGGCCATTTGAGCGGCGAAGTCTCGGGCTCGGGCTCGCCCGGCGGCGTGTGCGGCTCGACCATTCCCCGGACGCGGTAGTTCTTGGTCGGGGCCGCGCTTTCGTCGTAGGTCGCGGCTTGAATCGCAATCGTCTCGCCCGGCCGGTAGAACCGCTTGTCGGTCGTCGCCACCAGGCGGCGGCGGCCGATCATCGAGCTCTCTGTCAGCCAGTTCACGAGGTTGCGGCAGAACTTGGCGTAA
>DASRJB010000357.1:0-11850 GCA_035649715.1 Pirellulaceae bacterium | reverse complement strand
GGCGGTGCTGGTCAGCGTGAACCAGGGGCCGTCGTAAAGCAGCACCGCCGCGCCGCCGGAATCGTTGGCTTCCAGCTCGACTTCTTCCAGCCGGCCGGCTTCGATGACGGCCCGGTGGCGGAAGCGAGCGAAGCGCGCGACGAGCTCCTGGTGCTCCGGGCCCTCGAGCCGCTGGAGTTTGCTCGCCATCGGCCGCGGGACGCCGCGGATCACCGCGTGCATCGGCTTTCCCGCCGGCTGCACGATTTCGGCGAACTCAATGCTTTCGGGGCTTTCCTCGAGCACGACTCCGCGGTACTGTTTGCCCTCGGCCAGCGTGAGGGTCTCCAGCTTCCAGCGACCGGGTGCGTCGTCGGTTTGCGCGACCGCCTTTGTGCCGGCCGGAATGAGTGACAAAGCGACAGAGAGAAGGATTGGCGGAGCGAACGAGGTCACTCTGTCACTCCTTCTCCCTGTCTCTCTGTCCCTCCGTCTCTCCGTCACTCCGCCCTCCCCTACGGCCCAGCGGCCTTGCCCGGCACGCGCGGGTCGTGCACGCCGATGAACTGTCCGCTGGCCTTGTCGAATACGATCGCCTGCGTGACGCCCATATTGCGCACGCTCTTCAATTGGTGTCCCCGGCCGGCCAGCGAATTTTGCAATTCGGCCGGCAACCCCGATTCGTGCCGCACTTCGCCCGGCGACCACTGGTGGTGAACCCGCGGCTGGGCCAGGGCCTGGTCCAGTGGCAGGCCCAGGTCGAGCGACCGCACCAGCGCCTGGACGACTTGCGTAATGATCGTCGGGCCGCCGGCAGCACCGACGCTCAGCACCGGCTGGCCGTCCACCAGCACGATGGTCGGACTCATGCTCGACAGCGGCCGCTTGAGCGGCGCGACCGCGTTGGCCTCGGCCCCGACCAGCCCGAAGGCGTTCGGCTGACCGGGGGCGATCGAAAAATCGTCCATCTCGTTGTTCAGCACCACGCCCGTGCCGGGCACGATGACCAGCGAGCCGAAGCCCGTGTTCACCGTCTGGGTCATCGCGACCCAGTTGCCCTCGGCGTCGGCCGTGGCGATGTGCGTGGTGTGCTTGAGGAAGACCCGCTCGTCGGCTGCGGGCGGCGTGCCATGCCCGGCGACCGGCGTCGCCTTCGCCAGATCGATCTTCGCGGCGAGGGACCGGGAATATTCCTTGTCGATCAGGCCGCGGGGGACGCGGGCAAAATCGGCGTCGCCCAGCCAGTAGGCCCGGTCGGCAAACGCCAGCTTCATCGCTTCGGCGAGCAGGTGGTGATACTCGCCGGCGTCCTTGGCGTAAACCGCATTCAGGTCGAAGCCTTCGAGGATGTTCAGAATCTGGGCGACATGAATGCCGCCGCTGGAGGGCGGTGGAAAGCCGACGATGGTCCTCCCGCGATAGGTCGTGACCAGCGGCTCGCGCTCGAGCGGCCGATATGCGGCGAAGTCGTCCGCCGCAAGGATGCCGCCGTGCGCGGTCATCCACTCGCCCACGGCCTTGGCGAACGGCCCGCGGTAGAACCAGTCCGTCCCTTGCTCGGCGATCGCGCGATAGGTGCGGGCCAGGTCCGGCTGCTTGAGCATTTCGCCTTGAACGTATGGCTTGCCGTCGGCTTTGAGCAGCGGCATACCCTCGCCGCTGTACTGCCGCAGCACGCGGGCGTTGCCGGCCAGCGCCGAGGCCAGCGGCCGGCTGATTGGCGCACCATCCTCTGCGATTCTTGCGGCGGGCAGCACCAACTCGGCCAGCGGGAGCTTGCCGTGGGCCTTGAGGGCCATCTCGTACGCAGCCAGAGCGCCCGGCGTCGCGACGGCTAGCGGCCCCATCTGGCTGAGATCGGGATCTGGCTTGCCGCCGCGCAGGTACATATCGCGCGTGGCCTTGGCCGGCGCGGTTTCGCGGCCGTCGATGGCAAATAGCTTGCCGTCGGCCCGGCGAATCAGAATGAAGCAGCCGCCGCCCAAGCCGCTGTTGTGGCTATCGACGACCCCCAAAGTCAGGCCGGCGGCGATCGCCGCATCGATCGCGTTGCCGCCGCGGCGGAGAGCTGCCACGCCGGCGTCCGTCGCCAGCGGATGCACCGACGCGACCATGCCCTTCGTCGAAGCGGCGGCGTTGGGGGGCAACTCGGCGGCGAGCGTGGCGAAGAGCAGGTTCAAGACGAGCATAGAGCCTCAAAGCCGCGAGCAATGGTCGCGGTCTTGCGAATTGCCGAAGCCGCGACCACTGGTCGCGGCCCTGCGTCACGCATTCAACTTCACGGACGTATCGCTGCCGATATTGACCCACATGTGCACGTGGGGCGAGCCGCGGAAGTAGAACACGAACGAGGGGCCTTCCAGCCGCCAGTTGTCCCAGACGCCGTCGTCGCCGATGTCGCCCTGGGCGTAGAACGCCAGCGAGCAGCCGTCGAGGCCCCCCTGCTGCTTCAGGCAATCGAGCACTTCGGCCTGGTCGGCGTTGCGGTAGGGCTCGAAGACCAGCTTGATGGTCTTCTGGAGCTGGGCTTTCTGGTCGGCCGAAAGGTCGGCGACGGTGACGCCCGGGAATTTGCCGTCCTTGCCGCGGAAGCCGACCGATTGCTCGGCCGGCAACTGGGCAACGAGGGCCTTTTCGCGCTGCTTGCCGTCAAGCATCTCGAAGACCTTGTTCGCCTCCAGAGCCTGCGGCCACCAGATGTTGCCCGGATGGCCGATCTCCTCGTTGAGGCCGGTCGTCCGCGTCGCCTGGTGCCCGTGAAAGACCGGGCCGCCGAAGGCCATGCCGTCGATGCTGTTGCCATCGACGCGAACGGTAATGTGCCGGCCGGTCATCACCATTTCGAACTTCTCGCCCGGCTGGCCGAAGAAGGCGATGTTCTGTTCCGAGCCCCAGGGCTTGTTGTTGGTGTCGTCCTGGAGTTGCTTGTCGATCCGCTTGATCCAGTCGGGCTGGAACAGGCCCTCGTAGATCGCGCGGCACATCTCCTGCTGATCTTTGGTGTAGAAGTCGCTGCGGATCTGCGGCTGCGTGATGTGCCAGTTGTTCGAAATGCGGGTCCGCAAGAGGCCCCACTGAGGATGCTGGTGGTCCCAGGTGAAGGCGACGTCTTTTTTCTGAGCCGCCGAGAGCGACTCGTACAGTTGTTTCACGAGCGTTTCCGGCGTCGGCTTGTCGGAGTCGGCGGCCCGCAGCGCCGAGGGCAGCAAGCTCGCGCCGGCCGCGGCCCCGGCGACCTTCAAAAACGCCCGGCGATCGAAATCCAAGGACTCGCCGTCACAGACCGGGCAGGTTTCGTTGCGCTTGGCCATTGGAAATGCTCCTGAATAGTGAGTGGTCTATGAGGTTAGCGGCCCGCGTCGCGTACTTCGTGGCAGGCGTCGCAGCGCTGCGAGACGCCGCGCAGCACGGACCGGAATCTCTGCGGATCAGTTTCGGACGAATTGGCGGCGGTCAAGGCGGCCTGCGAGAAGCCGCCGGCCATGGTCGTCCACTGCTCGCCCATTTTGGAATTAGACACCAGCTTGCCAAGCTCCGCCAACACGCGGGCCTGGTTTTTGGCCGCCGCGACGTTGCCCGCGATAAGGGCGACCTTGGCATCGGCGTAAATGCCATCCATGGCCAGCATCAGCGGCCGCACGCCCGGACTGCGGGGTGGCGCCTGTGGCTGGCCGGCCGGCGACAGCGCCTGCGCCGCGGCAATGGACTTATCGAGCAAGTCGAGCGCAGCCGCACATTTCGTAGCGTCCTCTCCGCGGGCCGCCGCTTGCAATTCGCCAATCGCCGCCGCGACGTTCTTCGTCGCCGACTGCCAGGCGGCATCGTCGCTGCGAGCTTGCATTAGTTGTGCGAGCAGGCTCAGTCCGCCAGCGGTCTGGGCGACCGACTTAAAGTCCTTCTCCGCGTGCCACTGGCGCGCGTGACCCGCGTTCTTCGCCAGCGTGCTGCCAAGGGCGGCTGCCAGGTCGTCGGCCGCGCTCGCTCCTGGCGTGACAATGCAAACGACGACGATCAGGATGACACGCCAGGCTGGAGTGCTCATGCCACGATGTAATACCAATCCCCACTGCCCGTTACAACGGCCTGCGACAATAAACCCCAGGAGCGAGCGACGGTTCCGCTAGGGCTTGCCGCCGACCAGGCGCCGAGCTCGGGCGAGCGTTTCGTGGGCCGCGGCATCCTGCTTGTGCTTCAGATTCTGCTCGGCCAGGCGGAGAGCCTCGTCGCCGCGGCCCGCGTCGCAATAGAGATTGGCCAGGGTCTCCAGGCCGAACGCTTCACCGGCGTCGATGGCTCGCCGGCACAACTTCTCGGCCGCGGCCAGCTGGGAGTCGGGGGCAGCCTTGTCGTTCAGTTGCCGGGCGAGGAGGAACGCTCGGCGATGCAGCTCGGGGTCGCTTTGACGCTTCAGCAGGTCCTCGTAGATCTTGAGCGCCTCACCAGGCCGGCTCTCGGCCGCGGCGAGCTCCGCCAGGTGGATTTTCAGGAACGAATCTTCCGCGTCGAGTTTCACCGCCGCCTCCAGCAGCGGCTTCGCTTGCGGGAGGTCTCCGCCATCGAGCCAGATTCCGGCGGCCGAGACCGTCGCCCAGACGGCCAGGCCCTTGGCCTGCTGCGCGCTGGCCAACTGGGCTGCCTCCGAAAACCGGGCCGCAGCGGCCGCCCGGTCACCCTGGGACGCATGCCAATGCGCTAGCGAGGCCGCCGTGTAGAAGTCTCCGGCCGACTCGCCGACTGTGCCGATCGCGGCCCGGGCCTCGTCGGTGCGGCCCAGCGCCAGGAGGGCCTCGACTCGCATCGCCAGAATGCTCTTGTCCTGCGGCGCTGCCTCAGCCGCCTGAGCACACCACCGCAGCGACTCTTCGAACTGATGGGAATAGTTGGCCGTCGCGGCCAGGGTGTGGAGCGCCTCGTAGGTCGGCTGAATCGCCAGCGACTGCCGCAGAGCCTTCCGCGCCTCGGCCAGTGCCGCCGGATCGTACGTCTGCCGGGCGCGATCGAGCCAGGCCTGACCCAAGCGGGCATAGGCCGGGTAATGCTTGGGATGCTCGGCGATCTGCCGCTGGTAATAGGCGATCTTCTCCAGCGCTGTCGGCGGATCGGCGGCCAGCGCGGCGAGTGACAGGCCCTGGACAAGCGTCAGGGCCGCGAGCAAGGAACGGGCCGGCTGCATGATCACGGGGCCGGATGCGGCAGCGCAAGGTAGGGGAACGCGGCCAGGAAGGGAACGTCGTTGGCGGTGGGAAACTCCGGCCCCTCGCCGGGCAACGTGCCGCCGGGAATGTCGATGACGAGATCGATCACATCATCGGTCGGCTCGCGGCCGTTGGGAAAGCCCGACGCTTGCAGCACGTCGAGGACCATCACATCCGGCGCGGCCTCCAGCTTCCGCCAATGGTCGCGCGGGCTGAGGCCGTTCATCGGCTCGTTGAACATCGACCGCAGCGCGCGGCCGCCGTGCTCGGAGATTGGCCCCTCCAGATCCGGCACCTTCGTGGTGGCCCAGATAAGCAGGTCGTTTCGAGGGCCGAGGACGGCCTCGACCGGCAACTCGATAACGATCGCCGCCACGTTGCGGCCGGCCCGCGGCTTGCGAATGAAGGGATCGTCGCGGAGGCCGGTAAATAGTTTGATATCGCGCCGATATTTGCCTGCGATGCCCGTGGCATGCAACTCGGGCAGGCCGTCGTCGTCGAACGTCACCTGAAGCGTCACGTTCTCCGCCACGGCAGTCGGCCGCTCGATCGTCCCCCCGAACTGAACCAAGTCGAGAATGTCGTCTCGACTCACACGGCTGTGATTGTCGAT
Organism: Pirellulaceae bacterium; assembly: GCA_035649715.1. GTDB lineage: Bacteria > Planctomycetota > Planctomycetia > Pirellulales > Pirellulaceae > CAYLLN01. The sequence goes on along the minus strand of DASRJB010000357.1, from coordinate 6,063 downwards.
GCAAAACGTCGCAGTCAGGTCGGGCGCGAACCGATAGCTCGTCACCGTAGTGGGAATTGCCGGGTTGGTGCACAGGGCCAGGACCAAATTCTCGCCGCGCAGGAACGCGAACGAATCGGTGATCTGGGCGTCGCTGCGGCCGAGCATCGCCAGCACGGGAGAGTCGCCGTGATCGGCAGCGTCCGAGCGTCCGACAAGCAGCATTCCGAGGGTGCAAATCGCGAGCAGCCGGCTTCGCATCAATAGGTTCCTTCAACCAAGATTCGCGAAAGTCAACCTCGCCAATTCTAATTGAATAAGGCTTTTCCGCCAGCTTTTTTCGAAAAATCCGCGACAGCTACGAACGTTGCCTTTTCGTCTGGCAGTACGGGCAATAAAAGGTCGCCCGCTGGGCTTGCACGATGCGGACAATCGTGGTGCTTCCGCACCGCAAGCACGGCTGTCCGGCGCGGTCGTAGACACGGTGGTGGTTCTGATAGCCGCCGGACTGGTTCAGGGCGTTGCGATACGTACCGTCGGAGAGCGTCGAGCCTTCGTGGCGAATCGCCAGCCGCAGCACTTCAAGCATCCAGGTGTGGATCGCCTCCCATTGGGATTCATGGAGCAGGTCGCATCGCTTGGCCGGGTGGACGCGGGCCAGGTGCAGGATTTCGGAGGCGTAGAGGTTGCCGATGCCGGCGATCGCGCGCTGGTCGAGGAGGGCGACCTTGATCGCCCGCCGGCTGTGAGCAAGTCGAGCGCGCAGCTCGCCGGACGACAGCGCCAGCGCATCGGGGCCTAGCGCGCCGGTCTCGAATTGCCGGGCGAACTGCTGGGCGTCCAGCAGCCGCACGCTGCCCAGGCCGCGGCGGTCCCAGTACCAGACGTGCGGAATCGGCCCCTCGGCCAGGTCGAGGCGGAATCGCAGGTGCTCCTGCGTCGGCGGGTCGGCCACGAGCACCAGTCCCGTCATTCGCGGCTCGAAGATCAGCCGCTGTCCGCTTTCCAGCCCGAGCACAACCCGTTTGCCCAGCCGGCCGACCTCGGCGATCCGCTGGCCGGCCAGCCGGCGGACGAGCGTGGCCGGCCGCGGCTGCATGAGAATGGGCCGCCGCTTGCAGCGCAAACGCTCAGCCCCCGCGATCCGGCAGCCGGCGATCGCTGCGATGCCGCGGCGCATGGTTTCGACTTCAGGGAGCTCCGGCATGCTCAGACATCGCACAGCCGAGCCGCGTGCCGCAGGGCCGCCACCGGGTCCTTCCACGTAGGAATGAACTCCTGCCCGACGAAGCCCGTATAGCCCGTCTCGGCGATGGCCCGCATGATCCCGGGGTAGTGAATTTCCTGCGTGTCGTCGAGCTCGTTGCGGCCGGGATTGCCCGCGGTGTGATAGTGGACGATATCGTCCTTGTACTGCTTGAGCCGCGTGATCACGTCACCCTGCATGATCTGCACGTGGTAGATGTCGAACAGGATCTTCAGCCGCGGCGAGCCCACGCGGCGGCAGACATCGACGGCCCACTCGATCGAGTCGCACTGGTAGCCAGGATGCCCCTTCATCTCGAAATCGACGCGCGAATTGAGCATCTCCAAGGCCAGCGTGATCTTCTTCTGCTCGGCCAGCGGCAAAACCCGCTTGATGCCTTCCACAAAGTTCTTCTTGCCGATCTCATCGCCTTCGGAGCCGGCGGGCAGGCTGCCGCGCATGCCCGAGAACGTGATGACGCTCGGACAGCCGAAGTCGGCCGCGGCATTGATCGAGGCGGTGATCTTCTCGATGCAGAAGTCCCAGTTGGCTTTGTCGTTCCAGCCTTTGACAAAACCGTGGCTGCCGGCGATCGCGCAGGTGAGGCCATATTTCTTGAGCGTCGGCCAGTCGGACGGCGGCGCCAGCTCGACCGATTGCAAACCCATCGCCGCCGCGTGGCGGGCCAGGTCTTCGACCGGCATCGGCTTGAAGCACCAGGCTACGACCGACTGGCGAATGCGGCCCTTGGCAACCTTCCAGTTCGGGTCGTCGGCCATCGGTTCGGCGGCTCCCACGTTAGACAGCGTCGCCGCCGTGCCCGTCGCGGCTAGACCGGCCAGCAGCGACCGGCGGTCAATATGGCTGGCGTGCGACATGCTGCTCTCCTCAAGCAAACAACGCTTTCAGGCAAATCTGCGACCAGGTCTCAAACCGCGCGATGTCCGCGAGCAATTCCGGCACCGGCCGAAAGCCGGCGTCGATGATCTCGCTCTCCCGTGGCTGCACGGCCGGCCGCTCGACATCGACCAGGTGCACGACGCCCAAGTGAACCTTGCCCACTTCGGTCTGGTCGTCGTTGATCAGGCCCACCATCCGGCTGCTGTAGGACGTATTGATCGCGACCTCTTCCTCCAGCTCGCGGCGCATGCCTTCTTCATAGGCGCTCGCCGCGGCCGAATCATCCGCTGAAATGTGCCCGCCGATGCCGATGCTTCGCTTGGCGTGCAGGCGAGCTTCGCCCTGTCCCTTGCCGCGGGTGTACTGAAACAGCTGAACGCCCCCCGCGGCGTCGCGATGGCGAAAGATCACGTAGGGAATGAGCTGCTTGAAGCTCGGATCCTGCTCCATCGCCGCCCGCGGCCGGTAGCTCGTGTGAGCGGGGTCCATGAGTCCACGCAGATACCGCTCGGTGTCGCCCGAAAAACCCTGAAAATAGCCCAGCCGGTGAAAGACTTCGGTCGGTACGACCAGGATGTGCTCGGTGGCCACGGCGGACATGGGAACTCCTTTTCGCGTGAATCTGCGGACGAAGCCCGTCCTGCCGCCGCAGTATAACTCCTTTGCCGGGATCGAGAACCAGCCGCGAGATCAAGCAAAGGGATTTGACTTTCCTCCCCGCGGCCACCTAACGTAGAGGCTGCCCATCGGAAGCCTGACGGCCGCTATGAATCCTCTCGAGCCGACTGAAGTGCGACCGCCGCGCGCGGGTTCCACGGGCGAAACGGCTTCCCTCTCCGCCGAGACGCCGGGCCATAACGTCGATACGACGGTGGCCCAGGCGACGCCAGGTCCGCTCGCGCCGCTCTATCAGCCGGGCGACTCGATCGGCCGCTACCAGGTCCGCCGCCTGCTCGGCGAGGGAGCGTTTGGCCGCGTTTATGCCTGCTGGGACGACAAGCTCGCTCGCGAAGTCGCGGTGAAAACACCCAAGCGGCGACTTGCCACGGACGACCAGCTCGCAGCCTTCCTGCGCGAGGCTCGAGCGGCCGGCCGCTTGCGGCACCCGGGCATCGTGCAAGTTTTCGATGTCAACCAGCAGGAGAGCGGCGAACCATACGTCGTGATGGAGCTCGTCACGGGCGAAAGCCTCGCGGAGCTTGCCCGGCGCGAGCAGCTTTCGCCAAAGCGGATCGCCGAACTGCTCGCCAATGCCGCGTCGGCTCTGGCTCACGCCCACCAGAACGACATCGTCCACCGCGACATCAAGCCCTCGAACATTTGGATCGACCAGCAGGGCGGTGTGCGGCTGCTCGACTTTGGGCTCGCTCTCGACGACGCCCAGCGCTGGCAGCACGCGGGCGAACTTGCCGGCACGTTTTACTACATGCCGCCGGAGCAGATTTCCCGGCAGGCCCACCGCCTCGACGGCCGGGCCGACATCTGGTCGCTGGGCGTCATCCTGTACGAGTTGCTGACCGGCCGGCGGCCCTTCTCCGGGTCGAAGCTGGGGGAACTCAGCGACGAGATCCAAAACAAAGATCCGCGGCCGCCGCGGCAGTTGAATCCCGCCGCTGATCCTAGGCTGGAGCGAATCTGCCTGAAGTGCCTCGCCAAGTCGCCGGGCGAACGATATGCCACCGCCGCAGACCTGGCCCAGGATTTGCGCCGCGCCGCGGCCGAGCCCAGTCAGCCTGTGCTCCTTTCGCCCGCGTTTATGATCTGGGTCGGCGTCATGATCCTGGTCGGCCTCGGAGCCATTTTCATGGCCACGGGGGGATTGAATCCGCCACAGCCGGCCGGTCCTGACATCGTCGCTGGGCCGACTGCGTTGGCCTGGGGCGTGGATGTGTTTCTCGCCGGGGCGCAGGAAAAGGCGATCCACGTCAACGAGCAGCCGGTCGAGCTGGTCAACGGCGACGCGGTGCAAATCTGGGCCAAGTTGCCGGAGCCGCGGTATCTGGGCGTCATGTGGATCGGCAGCGACGGCCAGGTGGGCGTGCTGCACCCCAAGACGCCAGCGGACAATCGGCCGCTCACTGAGTTCCGCCAGCCGCCCGAGCGGAGCAAAGGATTTCCGGTCCAGGGTCCGGGCGGGGTCGAGACGGCCGTCCTGATTGTCAGTCCCGAGCCGCTGCCACCGACCGACAAGCTGGCCGCCGCCTTGGCCCCGTCGGCGCCCTTTCCAAGTCTTGGCGAGCTGGTGCTGCTCGACGGCGTGGATGTCCAGCCCAAGCGGCTGGCCAGCGATAGCGAGGGCCAACAACTCCTGGCCCGCGCCGGCCGCCGCGGCATCAAGACTGAAGCCGCCGATCTGGAACGCAACGCGAGCGTGGCGCAGTTGGAGGACTGGAAGGCCGTAGCGGCTAGCGAGTTGCCCGCCGGAGCGCAGTTGCACTACCTGGCGATTCCCCACGCGCCTTAGCGGCGGAATAGCGCCTATCGCCGCCAGGCAGCATGGAATAGGCTGGCAGATTACCCCCTGGCGCCCGGCCGGTCCATGAAACGCGAGACGCACGCCCTCAAATCCAAACGGCCGGCCGCAAATTCCGCGCCGCCCAGCGGCGACCTGGCTCGCGCCCGCCGCCGGCTGATAATTGTCGCATTGCTGTTTCTGGCGGCTCTCGCGGTAACCGCTGGCGTCTGGGCCGATTGGTACTACGGATTGCCGGCGGATGCCGTGGCGACATTCGTCGGCGGCCAGACCTGTGCCGAGTGCCACCGGGCTCAGCACGATGAGTGGCGCGGCTCGCACCACGACCTGGCGATGGACGTGGCCACGGACGCCACAGTGCTGGGCAATTTCAACGAAGCCACGCTGACGCACCACGGGGTCACGTCGAAGATGTTCCGCCGAGATGGCAAGTTCTTCGTCAACACCGAAGGCCCGGTAGGCAAGCTGGCCGATTTCGAGGTCAAGTACGTCTTCGGCGTCGATCCGCTGCAGCAGTACATGGTCGAATTCGACCGCACGCCGGACATGCCGCCCGGTGAAATCGCCCGCCTGCAGGTATTGCGGATTTCGTGGGACACCAAGGCCAAAAAGTGGTTTCACCTCAACCCGCCGGACGTGAAGGAGAAGCTCGACCCGACCGACGAGTTGCACTGGACCGGCCTGGCGCAGCGCTGGAACCACATGTGCGCCGACTGCCACTCGACCAACCTGAAGAAGAACTATGACGTCGCCAGCGGAAGGTACCACACGACGTTTTCCGAGATCGACGTGAGCTGCGAGGCCTGTCACGGGCCGGGCAGCCTGCACGTGCAACTGGCCAAGGCGCCGTCGCTGTTCTGGGACCGTCAGCGGGGCTATGCCCTCGCCAAATTGAAGGCCCTTAGCAACGTGCCGCAGGTTCAGGCCTGCGCCCCCTGCCATTCGCGGCGGCGGATCGTTGCCGGCGACTACACCGCGGGCTGCAACTACTACGACTTCTACGCCAATGAGGTGCTCACGGCCGACGCCTATCACGCGGACGGCCAGATCATGGACGAGGTCTATGAATACAGCTCGTTCCTGCAGAGCAAGATGTATCACAAGAACATCAAGTGCAGCGACTGCCACAATCCGCACTCGGCCCGCCTGAAGCACACGGGCAACCAGGTCTGCACCTCCTGCCACCAGCACCCCGCGGGCAAATTCGACGGCGAGATTCACCACCGCCATCCGATGACCAGCACCGGCGCGGCCTGCGCCAGTTGCCACATGCCGCAGACGACGTACATGGACGTCGATCCGCGGCGGGACCACAGCTTCCGCGTCCCGCGGCCCGATTTGAGCGTGACGCTGGGGACGCCCAACGCCTGCACGGGGTGCCACCTTCGCGACGAGGTACTGCCGGGACAGACCGCCTCGGCGAGCGGGGGGCGTCAGCCCCCCGATGCCGTGCCGCTCAAGGAAC
>DASRJB010000356.1:0-3606 GCA_035649715.1 Pirellulaceae bacterium | reverse complement strand
GATTCCTCGACGAGCGACCAGGTGATCCGTCCGTCGTCGCAGGCCTTCCAGACGGCGTCGCCTTGAAGGCAGGTGACGGTTTTGACGCCCGTTTCCCCGCCGCGGCGGCGCTCCAGCATGCATTGGAGCACCTCCAGGCCGTGAAAGAGGTAGATTTCGGCCGTGCTGCGGTCGTAGCCAAAGGTGCAGACGCCCTCGACCAGCGGCGATGCGCGGGGCAATTCGACCTGCGGCACCCGCCAGGTGACCGGCAGCGACGAGCCGGCCATCAGCGGAAAACCCATCCGCTTGGCCGTGGCGACCATCTTGGCGGCCTTCTGGTGGTCGTACGAGAGGTGCTTATCGACAAAGACCGGCACGCTCCGGCCACTCTTCTCAAAAACCTCCACAATCTGCTGAAACAGCTCGTAACGCGGATACAAAATCTGGCCAAATTCATTTACCGGATAGTCGCCATGCTCGCAGATCAGAGCCACCGCATCGACGTCAAGCTCCGCCCCACCCAGGGCCGCAGCCGGCGTCTTGACCAGCTCGATCCCGTGCCGTTGGCAGAACGACTGGCTCAGATCGGCGGGCGGCACCTGGTCGTTGTACATCCGCACCACCTGCATGTCCGGCTGGTGATGCAGCCCGTCCATTTGAAAGCCGTAGACCATCCGGCCGACGATGTGATAGGCGTGCGAGCGGAGGCGAAAGATCGAATTGATGGCCGCCACTCGCATTTTTCTGGCCGACAGCTGCCCCCGAGCCGGATTAACCATCAGGGCTGACAGCCCGGCCAGGCCCGCGAGGGCGAATTCCCGGCGGGAAAGGCTCGAAACCGGCGGCGTGTAGTAGCGTTTCATGGATAGGTCCTTGAGTTCCCCAACGTGGAAATGCTGACCAACCCTATCGCCGGAGACTCCCCCACGCAATCTGGCGGCGAGGCCGGATTTTCAGCCGCGGAAGCGGTTGCTGAATCGCAGCCGACTGCGTACCATGCCGACGCGTCCACGCCCGCCGCAGCTCCTCCGGCCCCGCCCCTCGGCATGCAGCGTTTTGACTCGCAACTTGCCTCGCTGATCAACCTGGCCGCCCGGCTGTGCCAGGCGACCGAGGCGGGCTCGGTGCTGGTCATGCTGGAAGGCCCGACCGAGTGGCCGCTGCTCAAGCAGGCCGTCGGCGAACTACAGGTGGTCGTGGCCGCCGACACGGCCGAGGACCTGGCCGGGGCCGACGAGGCCGGCCTGGCCACGATCGTCCTCAACATGGCCGACTCGCCGGTCATCGAGAAGCTCACGCAGGCCCTGCTGACCGGCGTCGCCCGCGAAGTGCTCTCTCCCGGTGCCCGCGTCGTCGTGGTCTATAGCGGCTTCGAGGTCGATACGATCGACTCGATCAGCTTCATCGAGCTCGACGAGCACCTGGGCCGCTTGACCGCCCGCGACCTGCGGCAGCTCGAGACGAGCGTCCCGCTGGAGACGCTGAAGACCGTGATCGACCTGGCAGTGGAAATCGGCCGCGAAGGGCGCGAGGGCAAGGCCATCGGCACGATGTTCGTCGTCGGCGACACCCGCAAGGTGCTGGCCCACTGCCAACCCGCCGGCTTCGACCCGGTCAAGGGCTACAGCCGGACCGAGCGCGACCTGCACGACGCCCGCGTCCGCGAGGCGGTGAAGGAAGTCGCCGTGCTGGACGGGGCGTTTATCATCAACGCCGACGGCACGGTTGAGAAAGCCGCTCAGCTGGTCGATGCTCCCTACGCGAACCTGACGCTCTCCAAGGGCCTCGGCGCACGCCACTGGGCCGGCGCGGCCATCAGCAAGGCCACCGGCTCGCTGGCGATCGTCGTCAGCCAGTCCAGCGGCACCGTCCGCCTCTTTCAAAGCGGCGAAGTCATGCTCCGCATCGAACCGCTGCGGCAGGCGATGAAGTGGAAAGACTTCGATTACGAGCCGCCGCCGGCGGGCGAGGCGGAGTAGTTGCGAGTTCCGAGTTCAAAGTTCAAAGTTAATCTGCTCCAACTTTGAACCTTGAACTCGGAACTCGGAACTATGCCCATTCTGCTCGCCGACCTGTCGAATCCCGCGCATCAGGCCGCGATCGTCGAGTTGCTCGACATGTATTGCCGCGACGAGTTCGGCGACGGCCGGCCGCTGTCGGACTATGCCCGCGAGAACTTGATCGCGGGTCTGGCGCGGCACGGCGGTGCGCGGGTCTTCCTGGCCTATGACGACCAGCGCAGCCCGCCGACAGAAACACAGCGCCCCGTCGGACTGGCCCTCTGCTTCGTCGGCTTCTCGTCGTTCAAGGCCCGTCCGCTGATCAACATCCACGACATCGCCGTGCGGCCCGAGGTCCGCGGCCGGGGCATCGGCCGGCAGCTGCTCGATGCCGTCCGCGATCACGCCCGCGCCAGCGGCTGCTGCAAGGTCACGCTCGAAGTCCGCGCCGACAACCACCGCGCCCAGCAGGCGTACCGCCGCGCCGGCTTTCAATCGACGCAGCCCGAAACCTGGTTCTGGTCGCTGCCGATCTCCTAGCGTCGCGTTCACTCGAGCCGCAGCGTCAGCGGCAGCCGGCGGGTAGCGTCGGCCCGGCCGTCGCCCGCCAGCGAGTCCGCGCTCGCGGCGATCGACTGGGCTGCACCGATCAGATCTTCCAGAAACAGGCCGAAGCAGTGTTGCCTGCCGCCCTGGTGTGCAGGTCGCAACAACTCCTCCGCCCGGCGAGCATGCCGCCGCACTCCCTCCGCCCGACCCTCGCGGGCCTTCACGCCGGCCGCCGCCAGCTTGATCAGGCCCTTCAGGACGTCGGCCGCCGCGCCTTTGCGCCCCGCGGCGTGCCACAGCGACTCCCACTCCTCGTGGGCCTCCCAATAGAAGCCGTGGTTGAACAGGTCGAGGCCGAACAGGTAGGCAGGGTTGTCTCGGAAGTTTGCCTCATCGAGCGGCGGAGGTCGCGCCTCATGCCGGCCGAAACTGTGCCCCGCCGGATCGCGCGTCGGGTGCGGCGCAAGGCCCGTGACGTAGCTGTACGGCGGCAGTGGCTGCTGCGGGCAATAGCGCGGCGCCTGAGACATGACTGGCATTGTCGGGTAAAATCCCATCGCGTTCAAAGCCGCGACCAGTGGTCGCGCAGGAAGCGAGCGTGCACATTCCATCTGATAACGTTTTCCCTCCGCTCCGGGACCAGGTTTGGTCCCGGCTAAAGACATGAGTCGTCGAGTTGTCTTGACCGGCGCTGGCCGCGGGCTGGGCCTGGCGATGACCGAGAAGCTGGCCGAACTCGGCCACACCGTCATCGGCTGCAGTCGGCAGCCGGCCCACGCCCTGAGCCTGAAAAAGCGCTTCGGCGGCCCGCACCACTTTGACGCGGTCGACGTCGCCGACGACGCAGCAGTCGGTAAATGGGCCAAGGGGGTGCTGGCTGATGGCGGGCCGCCCGATCTGCTGCTGAACAATGCGGCCGTCGTCAACGCCAACGCGGTCCTGCGGGACGTGCCGCAGGACGAGTTCAGCCGCGTCATCGACGTGAACGTCAAGGGAGTCTATCACGTCCTGCGGCACTTTCTGCCGGCGATGATCAAGCGCAAGGCGGGCGTGATCGTCAACTTCAGCTCCGGCT